>JASJGU010000035.1:0-3194 GCA_033791385.1 Desulfuromusa sp. | reverse complement strand
CTTGAGTTCTGACGTGTGCTCTTCGGATGTGTGGCTTTCCTGTTATAAGGTGTTGCCGAGGCACACGAGGTGTTTAACGTCCGTTTGATGCTGGTGACTCATTATATGCGGCAGAAAAATTACTCTGCAGCGATCCAAAATTTGCAAGATGGTATGGATGGTTCAAAAGCGGATTCTTTATTGAATAATTATCTTGCTGCTGCTTATTTTTCGCAGAAAAAACCTGAACAGGCGCTAGCAGCGCTGGAAAAAGCCAAACAGGTCAACCCTGAGTATCTGACGCCATATTTCAATATTGCCTCTTACTATGCATCGCAATCAGAATACGATAAAGCGATTGCCGAATATCAACTGGTGGTGGCTCAAGACAGCCAGAATATCAGAGCGTTGTTAGGTATTGCTGCTCTGTATAATGTCCAGGGGAAAGAAGCTGAGCTGGATAAAATCTATGGACAAATTGAAGCAACGAGCAGTGAGCAGGGTTTTATCGCTGCGGCTCAATATCAATTGAAAAAGAAGGATCTTGTTGAAACCCTCGCTATTGTTGACCGGGGTCTACAGGCGCATAAAACTTCGGCACCACTGTTGGAACTTAAAGGTGGTCTGCACCTCCAGCAAAAGCAACTGGATCAGGCTGAATCGGCTTATATCCAGTTGTCTGGTTCATCTCCTGAGCGTGGCAACAGTTTACTGGTGCGCTTATATCTGTCGAGTGGACAAGCAGCTAAGGCTGAACAATTGATTTCGGAACTCTTGAAATCTGCAGCCGACCAGGAATATCCCTACCTGCTTTCTTCAGGATTATTGCTGAGTCAAAAGAAACAAAAAGAAACGGCGGAAATTCTAGAAAAAGGGATTGCCACAGTTGAAAATCCGTTACGATTGAAGATGCAGCTGGGACGATTTTACGAGCAAAATGATCAATTTCAGCAGGCTGAACAGCTCTATCAGCGAATCGTTGCTAGCTCACCCCGGTTTTCTCCTGCTTACACTTCTTTAGGTTTTCTGAAGGAACGTAGCGGTGATAAAGGGGCTGCGTTGGATTTTTATAAGTCAGCGTTAAAGTACGACGCGAAAAATATCCCTGCGTTGAATAATCTCGCCTATCTCCTGGTGGATAACTTTGGCGAAGAGAAAGAAGCCCTCAATTACGCTATGAATGCGTATCGCTTGCAACCCAATGATCCGCGGATCATGGATACCCTCGGTTATATTCTGGTCAAGAATAATCGGGCAAAAGACGCGTTGAATCTACTTGCAAAGGCCAACGAGCTTCTTCCTGAAATTCCTGCCGTGGCATTGCATCTGGCGATGGCGAAAATACAGGTTGGGGATAAAGCTGGGGCAAAGGATCTATTACAACAGGTTGTCGAGTCTGGTGTCGCAGCTGACGTTCAACAAGCTAAAAAACTATTAATGACCTTGTAGAAGCCTTTAACTGATGATTAGACCGAAATTTTACCTCATTATTCTTGATATGGCTCTGGCACTTATTTGTTTGATTTGTGCTTATATCTTGAGGTTTGGAAGCGTCGATAGCTTAAATATGCTGCTGGGGGGAGGGTCATTTAGGGTTCTCAGCTACTTGGTTGTGGTATTCCTTACAGCGTATTTTTTTGATCTTTTTAATTATCAGCAGTTTTCCAGCCGTAAATATATTGTCCAGCGAGTGTTGCTTGCGACTCTCGTCTCTTTTCTCATCCTTTCAGCAATTTTTTATATGTTGCCTGGTTTGCGATTCTGGCGTGGTGTTTTGGTCCTGGTATTGATTTTTTATGCCGTAAGTCAGATTAGCCTTAGATTGCTGATTCGTAAGTTTGCACGTGTTTCTATGTTTGCTACACGGGTTCTCATCATTGGCGCAGGCGAGCTAGCTAAAAGTATTGCTGAGATCGTTCCTGTGGATCATAACATTCACAGCTACGTCAGATTTGTTTCCTGTACAACGAAGAACCCTGTGGTCGATCCAAAACTGATTGTTGGTGATATCAAACATATAAATGAATTGGTGAGTGACTATCGTCCGCAAAAACTCATTATTGCGCTGAATGAACGCAGAGGAAATCTACCATTAAATGAACTCATGCAGAGTAAATTGCGTGGAGTTGAGATTCTTGACGCGACGACTTACTTTGAGCAGCTGAAGGGTTGTTTGCTGGTTGAAAATATGCAGCCTAGTGTATTTATTTATACCCACCGGTTTCGGATGACCACCTTTATGCGCAGTTATAAGAGAATTTACGACCTTATTTTTTCTGTTATAGGATTAGTGATTTCTGCTCCTCTTTTCCCAATTTTAGCAATATTAATAAAGCGAGATTCACCCGGTCCAGTTTTTTATAAACAGCTAAGAGTCGGCGAAAATGAAGTCGAATATTTTGTCTATAAATTCCGAACCATGGCTGAGGATGCTGAAAATGAAACGGGAGCTGTCTGGGCGCAAAAAAATGATCCGCGGGTCACTCGAATTGGACAGTTTTTACGTAAAACGCGGATTGATGAAATACCGCAACTCATCAATGTTTTGCGGGGAGATATGAGTTTTATTGGCCCCCGACCAGAGCGGCTGGCTTTTGTCGAACGGCTGAAAAAAACCATTCCTTTCTATTCAACCCGTCATTTTGTCAAGCCGGGAGTCACTGGCTGGGCTCAAGTTTGTTATCCGTATGGTGCTTCAGATGAGGACGCATTGGAAAAATTACGCTATGATCTGTTTTACATTAAAAATTATTCGGTTCTTCTCGATTTTAGAATTATTTTAGATACAATCCGGGTCGTTACTTCGGGGTTTGGTGGGAGATAAAGATGAAGATTATTGTTTGTATCTGTTTGTCGTTAGCTTTGTGTATTTCAGCATGTTTCGCAGAAGATTATCTGATTGGACGCGGTGATGTGTTGGAAATTTCTGTCTGGGGTGTTCCGGAAATGAGTCGCTCTGTTGTTGTTCGACCGGATGGAAAGGTCACTCTCCCTGCTGTTGGTGATGTTCTTGCGGATAAGATGGCGCCGGCAGAATTGAGTAAAAAAATAGCGAAAGCGATGACCAAATATATTAAACAACCGGTGGTCACTGTTTCCGTTGAGCAGATCAGAAATAACCGTGTTTATGTGACGGGTGGCAATGTTTCGCGTGTTTTTGATATGACAAGTCAGATAACTTTACTGAAGCTGCTCAGTGAACTCGGGGATCTTAG
>JASJGU010000034.1:0-6123 GCA_033791385.1 Desulfuromusa sp. | reverse complement strand
CCCGGAATCGGGTTTTGATTCGGTTGCCATCACCGGGGCACTCCTCTATCCGGTCATGACGTTTATGCTACAACTCTATCCACTGATACCGGCAATAACGACTGGGGTGTTGATTAATCGCTTGCCTGACGATCTGCAGCTCGACCATCTCAATGAAGCTGAGATAACCGGTTGTGGTTGCCCAATTCAAACAGAAGAGAGTTATTCATCTGCTCAGGTGGAATCACATTTTGTTCGTGTCCGTAATGGACTCACTTATTCCTTTGGGGATCTGCTCGGTGATATCGGCAAGTGGTTGCTGATCGGTATTGGCGCTGCTGGAGTAATTGCCACTCTGGTTCCGGATGATTTTTTTATCCGTTATCTCAGTAACGAATTTCTGTCCCTGTTGATCATGTTAGGCGTCGGGATTCCACTTTATATCTGTGCCAGTGCTTCAACCCCAGTCGCCGCCGCTCTGGTGTTGAAAGGGTTGTCTCCTGGCGCGGCACTGGTATTTCTTTTGGCTGGCCCGGCGACCAATGCGGCGACCATTACCGTGGTAAGCCGCTATTTCGGCAAAAAAGCAACTCTGGTTTATCTGCTTACCGTTGCCCTGTGTTCCCTGTTGTTCGGTTGGCTGACGAACCTGATTTATCGTTGGTTCGATCTGGATACCAGCCAGTGGATCGACAGTTTCGGTGATGCATCAGATTCTCTTTTAATGCAATTATCAGCTGTTGTATTGTTGCTGTTGATTTTGAAAAATATTCGTCTTTTCAGACTCCATTGAAAAATCAGACCTTTTTCTAATGGACTGGTTTGCCATCTTATGATTTTTGCGTGTGCACCAATATCTAAAATCCTGAAGCTATTTATTTGGAGATTGAGTCATGTCCAATATTCTTGACCATCCACTGATCAGTGAGCGTTATTTTTTCCCCCGCGACGGTTTTTTCAAAGACCCTTTCTGGGTCGATTGTGGTGATGCACGGTTGGCCTGCAGCTATCACGAAATTGATCCGGCGGCGAAAACGCTGGTGCATTTTCATGGCAATGGGGAGATCGTCGATGACTGGCAGGGTGATTTTGTCAACTTGATCCAAAAGATGGGGTGTAACTGTTTTTTGGCGGAACTGCGTGGCTACGGGCAGTCAAGCGGACAGCCACAGTTAGGGAAAATGCTTGAGGATGTGATGCCGACTATCGAGGCATTGCAACGACCGGCCAATGAACTGATCTTTTTTGGGCGCAGTGTCGGTTCGATTTTTGCGATCGAGGCGGCTGCAAAGTTTCCCCAGGCAGCAGGACTGATTCTTGAGAGCGGTGTCGCTGATGTGCAGGAGCGGTTGTTGTTGCGGATTGACCCTTGGGAAATTGGGGTGAGTGCTGAAGAATTGAAAGCTGAAATTGACCGTAGTCTGAATCATCAAAGTAAGCTGACAGCCTATCCCGGCCCGGTGCTGGTCATGCATACGCAACATGATGGCCTCGTTGATGTCAGTCATGGGCAGCGCTTGTACGACTGGGCTCCCGGGGAAAAGAGATTAAAAATTTTCCCGCAGGGAAATCATAACGACATCATGTACGTCAATGCGCAGGAGTATTTTGGGTTGTTAGCAGAGTTTATCAGCGGGTTGGAATAGCTATATTTCATTGCTGTAATCGCAGCAGGCCGATGCCCAGCATCGTCAACATTGCGGCGACGACTTTCATCAGGTCCAGCCGTTCTTTAAGGAAAAAGACTCCGAGCAGCAGAGCAAAAATGATACTTGTTTCGCGTAAGGCGGTCACCAGCGCAATCGGTGCCTGAGTAAAGGCCCAGATTACGATGCCGTAAGCGATAAATGATGCCGTTCCGGCACCCAGGGTAAGGCGCCAGTGGTACTGCATGACATTCCTGACAATGCCTGGCCTGGCAGTGTTCATGATAATTGCAAAGACCATAACATTGAGCATTGACAGCCAACTGTAAAATCCAAGTGCTGTCCCGGCTTCACGTGCTCCCAGACCGTCAACCAGTGAATAGGCGGCAATAAAGGTTCCGGTAATGATCGCCAATAACGCAGCACGACCGTTGCGCTGACCATCACTGCGGCGCACCAAGGTTAGACTCATAATCCCGGTACCGATAATGACGATGGCATATAGTTCAGTCTTGGAGAACGGGATTCCCAGCAGCAGGACCGATATCCCGGCCACAATCAGAGGCGCAACCCCGCGAGCCAGAGGATAAACCTGGCTCAAATCGCCGATGCGATAGGAAGCCAGTAGAAACAACTGGTAACCGATATGCAACATTGTACCTGTCAGCAAGTAGAGGAGGGAATCAACACTGGGGAGGGGCATGATCGCCAGAGTGACCAGCGCGAAGGGTGCATGGCCGATCACCACAGCTGTCATACTGAGATATTTATCCTCGGTACTTTTGACCAGAAAGTTCCAGGATGCATGGAGTAAGGCGGCAAGTAGAACAGCAACCATCACGGGAAAAGACATGTTGTCTCCCTGAATTTGAAAGACTCAAGTTAACCAATGTCGGAGTTGAATATCCGTCACGCAAAATTAGATGTTCGAGATCCGATTAATTTATTTGTCTGTAGTTTTTTATTAAGTCCGACCTTTGGATGTAAAGATCCAGAACATCCAGTTAGTTGGGTTGGAATGAGCTTCTTTTTGTCGAGTAGCTTCATTCCCTTGATACAGCGGATAATCAGCCATATGACCTAGAACAGGAGAACAAAATATCCGATAGAAATAAAGCTCAGAATCATACCAGCCAATAGCGGATATTTTCAAAAAGGATCAATAAAAAAATATCAAAATCAATATGAATTTAATTAGTTACAGGAATTTATTAATAGGGTCTGCTCTTCACCATAAGAAGAGCAGACCCTAGATAAAATCAGGAGAAGGAGATGATAATCTTTAAAAGCTGACGGCAAGTCACCTGACCGATGAGCTTACCATTTTCAATAACAGGTCTTCTGCGTTGCCTTTGATTTAACATAGACGTGACAACATCAAAAAGTTGTGCGTTAGGCGTTGTTACTGTCAATTCTTTCGTCATGATGTCTTTTGCACGTAAAGTTGTGTTACGCCCGTCATGATAGATGCCATCAACCATTAATCTGAGACAATCTAACTCAGAAACCATTCCCAGAAGAGTCATCGAACTATCAACAACTAGAACTCCTGAAATTTTTTCTTTCACAGTAATTTTTGCGACGTCAACAAGACTAGTGTCCGGTAGGACAGTTGCCGGGGCTGGATTCATATAATCTTTAATTAAAAATGTTTCCATCGTTTGATCCTCCAAGTTATTAATTCGATTATGTTCGGCAATTTACCATCCAATTCTATCACAATATTTATAGGATGCCCCAATTCCAGGAGGTTCCAATCTGAAATTGGTAGAGACTTGTGAGCCAATCAGGGACATTGCTCCTGTAAATGTACGACCCACAATCCCAGTGATACCGAAAACTATATCAACTGAATACGAAATATAGACAATCTTTGCCGTGCTTGCAATTGTTGATTTTTTGTATTTTGTTGCTAGCAGCCTGTCGGCCTATCGATGACCTCGCTGGAAATTTGTACTTTTGGCTCATACTTCAGCTCCGGCTGCGAAGAATAGATAATAATGACAACCTGAGCCTGTTCCTGTGGATTGGAATTTACTGACCCTTATCCCTTTAAAGCGGGATACTGATACTCGGCAGAGATCGGATAATTACTTGATCCGGGGGTGTAGCGTATGAAATGTCGAATCCAGCGGTCGATACACCGTTGAGATTACATGTTGTTTTAATCCATGTCATTGGGGTAACTCTTGATGCCAGTTTGTGGAGGCTGATGAACTGAGTTTTTCTCCGCTCATCAACACTTGTCCATTGTGCCACAGTAGGTGGAAATAATTTCTTTTTTTGACTGACAATTGCTTAGTTCTATATCGAATCTAAATGTTACATTGTCATTTAACCCTGCCGGTGGATCTTCATGGTGACTAAGAGTGCTCCTGCTGCTCTGTATGGTTGATCTGAAATAAATAGGACCTATCAATGGACTACGAACAGTTATTTACAGAAATGAGTATTGAATCTCAGAAAATAGAAGCTGAAGGCGCTGTCGCCTCATATATACCTGAGCTGCACAGAGTCGATCCTTTGAAATTCGGTCTGCATCTAACCACCATAGACAATAAAAATTATGCTTTGGGTGAGTGCAATGAAAAATTTTCTATTCAAAGTATTGCCAAGGTCTTAGCCTTGGCATTGGCTTTCGAATTGGAAGATGACAACTTATGGAACAGGGTCGGTGTGGAACCTTCAGGGACGCCCTTTAATTCATTGGTCCAATTAGAATATGAAAAAGGTATCCCTCGTAATCCGTTTATAAATGCCGGGGCTTTGGTTATCTGTGACATTCTTGTGACCAGTTTGAAAGAGCCCAAACAAGAATTTATTGACTACGTCCGAAATGTTTCTGGTAATCACCGCATCGATTACTGCCATAGAACCGCCGAATCTGAAAAATCTGCTGGCTACAAAAATGCAGCACTAATAAATCTGATGAAATCCTATGGAAATATAGTGAATGATATTGATGTTGTTTTGGACTTTTATTTCTATTTGTGCTCAATCGAAATGACCTGCAAAGAGTTATCTCAAGAATTTCTATTTCTTGCCGCAAATGGAGTCAATCCGTTAACCAATCAAAGGGTCGTCAGTGCCAGCAAGTCACAGCGGATCAATGCAATCATGCAGCTTTGTGGCTTTTATGATGAAGCAGGGGAGTTTGCGTTCCGGGTCGGCTTGCCGGGGAAAAGTGGTGTCGGTGGCGGTATCATAGCAATTCATCCGGGGAAATACAGTGTTGCGGTCTGGAGTCCAAAATTAAATGAAAAGGGGAATTCCTATAAAGGGATGAAAATTCTTGAGTTTTTGACGACCAGGGCGGAATCCTCAATTTTTTAATCTGCGTTGGAATGGCGGCGACCAGGTCTTTTTCAACCTGCTGACCTAGCACATCAATTGAGAGCCATTGTTTATCAGAATACGGCTTGGTAACGCGTGGATTGGACTGCACCTAAAACGCTAGGCACCTCTTAAGGTAGAATTATATTTTGCGGAGGTGATAATGAGCAACCAGCAGTATCCCAAAGAATTTCGAGAAGAAGCTATCCGGGGTACACACAGAAAAATTTACCTTTAGATATTGCACACACGATATTGACAAAAGTTGCAGTTCTTTCTGGTCACAGCGACCCCAAAAGCCTTGGCAATTATATCGATTTGGCGTTCGATGAGCTTGGAATATGGGATACGTCCGAACGTGTATTGTCAATGCGTTCTAAGTTAGAAGGGGCGTATCGGCAAATTCAAACATTCAGAAACGGACTAGCAGGGAATAAATTATCTCGTAAAGAACTTCTAGGCCAAGTTGATACGTTGTTAGGTGGTTTGTTGTCATCTATTGAGCAGGGGCAGTTGTAGATGACTTCTTCGCCTGAACGGATCTCGCAAGCAGGACATAAAATCGATGTTTAGCTGATCAGGTTAATGTGAGAATCATTCATGTCTCGTGCCATCTGTATTTACGCCACCTCTTGCTTCTGTATTTTGATTGCCCGGCGTTCAGCGCTGGCCATTTCGACCCTTCTTTGGCCAGCCACAGTTGCTGAAACAACTTTCGAGACACAGGGGGTACCGAATAGAGAAACGTTAAAGCACTAAATTTGGTCGAGTAATAAAGATTCATCCTGAGTATTAAAGTCTCATACCAAGTAATAAAGTTTCATACTGGAATGCGATTGAACTGTCTTCAAATGTCCTAAGGATATCTGCAAAAGCCTTTTGATAGGACATTTGAAGTGTTAATCGAAGGGGTGTTCTTGGTGCCGCTGAAATTTTCCACAACTGCTAAGTTATGAAAATAGATCTGGGCATCTTGATGGTAGAGCTAGATTCGGAGACAACCAACAGAGTTAGGGCTGTTGGTTGTATTTGGCAAAGAATCTGTCGAAAAACTTTACACCAAGCAATACTATTCCCACAATAAATTGATAAGTAACTGTAATCATAGTTTTAACTCTGTTGGCTATTTTATTGCATTATAATCTGCCTGATCATGGTTATCTTG
>JASJGU010000033.1:0-16586 GCA_033791385.1 Desulfuromusa sp. | reverse complement strand
TATCTTTAGCCTGGCTAGAACGGTAGATGTCACCAGTGGAAACCGGCTGCTCAAGCAGAACGGTACCAGCAGCGTTAACAACCTGGAATTTACCAGCAGAAGGAGCTTCGAAGGTCTTGTCGTGAGAACCGTACTCTTCAGCTTTTTGAGCCATCAGACCAACGTTGGCAACGCTGCCCATGGTTGCTGGGTTGAATTGGCCGTTCTTATTGGCGTCTTCAATGATCTCGCCGTAAATAGTAGCGTAGCAACGATCAGGAACCATGGCGATGGTGTCCTGCAACTCGTCAGCCTTGTTCCACATGCAACCACCGTCACGCACAACGTTCGGCATCGATGCATCAACGATGACATCATTCGGAACATGCAGGTTAGTGATGTTCTTGCGGGAATCAACCATAGCCAGAGCAGCTTGGCCTTCATAACAAGCGTTGATATCAGCTTCGATTTCAGCTTTTTTGTCAGCCGGAAGCTTACTCAGCTTGTTGAGAATGTCGCCCATACCTTGGTTCGGGTTGGCACCGATAGAAGCCAAAGTGTCCGCATGCTTGTCAAGAGCAGCCTTGAAGTAAACTTTGACAGCATGACCAAACATAATCGGATCGGAGATCTTCATCATGGTGGCTTTGAGGTGCAGGGAGAGCAGTACGCCCTTCTCTCTAGCTTCTTGTTCAGTATTTGCGTAGAACGCTTGCAGTTCAGCAACTTTCATCACCGAGCTGTCGAGGATTTCGCCTTCAAGCAGTCCCAAACCATCTTTTTTCACGGTAACATTACCAGCAGCATCAACAAACTGAATTTTTACGGTGTCAGCTTTGTCCATGGTGACCGATTTTTCAGTCTCGTAGAAATCGCCACCGTCCATGTGAGCAACGCGGCACTTGGATGTGCCTGAAGCTGGCCAGTCTTTCATCATGCGGTGAGGGTTTTTCTGAGCGAATCGCTTGACCGAAGCAGCAGCGCGGCGATCGGAGTTACCCTCACGCAAAACCGGGTTAACGGCAGAACCGAGACACTTGGAGTAACGAGCTTGCAGCTCTTTTTCAGCATCGGTAGTTGCTTCTTCAGGATATGCAGGGACGTCGTAGCCCTTTTCCTGCAGCTCAGTGATTGCTGCTTGCAACTGAGGAACCGAAGCACTGATGTTAGGCAGTTTGATAACGTTAGCTTGCGGCTTCTGAACCAGTTCACCCAGCTCTGCCAAGTTATCAGCAACCTTCTGCTCTGCAGTCAGTTTATCCGGGAAGTTCGCAAGGATACGGCCAGCCAGAGAAATGTCCTTGGTCTCGACTTCCACGCCGGTACCTTTGCAAAACGCCTGAACGATCGGCAGAAAAGCGTAGGTCGCTAAAGCCGGTGCTTCATCAATTTCGGACCAAATAATTTTTGCCATGTGTCACTCTCCTTAGAATTTATTACTAAATTTCAACACTTAAGTCAGTATATAACCTCGTTATAAACTGAACAAACAAACACTGGTTATCGTTGTATACAGTATACAAACAAAATATGAGTGTCAAGGATCTTTGCGATTTAAAGTAAAATTATCTCAATCGATCAAAGAATAAACGTAAGTTGCTATTTTAAAAGGTTTTTCTGAAAGGTTTCTGCTGGAATATTCAAATAATATACCTTAAAGGTTGGTTGTCTGCGGAAAGCATTCTGCCGGCAAAAAGCCGGCAGAACATCATGGGAAATAACAAAATTTATAAGGAGTTTTTATTTTTCAGTTCAACGGCTGAAAAAGGTTCAACTCTTGGGCTTCGTGACGGGCGGCCTCAGTTTCATCTCTATTTTTATCACGTGGGATCATCAGAATTTGACCAGAAAAAATTTCTTTGGGATCCTTGATCTGATCTCGATTGGCTTTATAAATGAGTGGCCAGAGCAAAGCGTCATCATAAACCTCTACACGCGCAGCAATCGTCGCCAGATTCTCACCTGGCTTAACCTCCACATTATCAATCAGTTCTGGTTTTATGAGGGCCGGAGGTGTTTTTTCAACAATAACTGGTGCAACTGGAGCCGTTTTGTTCGGCTCAGGCTTGATCACAACTTTTTTCTTGCGCTCCTGTTGCTCCTTCAGTTCAGCCAGCCGCTTCATCTCGCGCTGTTTTGCCAACTCTTCCAGTTGTTGTTCTGCAACTATTTCTTTTTGCTCTGCTGCCAGTTGTTCTTTACGCGCTATCGTCAACTTAAGTGCTTCTGCAGAATAACGTCGAGCTAATTCCAGAGTGAGTGACGCCCTGCGATACTCTTTATTTTTGACCTGTAGCTCAGCCGCCTGCAATGCACTGTTAGCAAGCTGATATTCTCCGGGTGCATATTGAGCCGCACCAGCAGCGTAAGCATGAGCAACAACACTCTGGGCATTTTCTAAGCCCTGGACAGGTGGTTGGGCACAACCTGACGATAGAACGACAAGCATGACAATCAGCAACAGACGCTTAAACATCTGCATTATTTATGTTCCTATTATATGGAATATATTCAATCCTACTGCTGTTTTGCCCGTAAACGTATGCCCAATTCCTGCAACTGCTTATCATCCACATGATTCGGAGCATCAGACAACATACACGATGCCTTTTGGGTTTTCGGGAAAGCAATCACGTCACGGATCGAATCTGCACCAGTCAAAATCATCATTAACCGATCGAGACCAAAAGCGATACCACCATGTGGCGGCGCACCAAAGTTTAAGGCGTCCAGCAAAAAGCCAAACTTTTCCTGAGCCTCCTCTGCACCAATCCCAAGCAGTTCAAACATTTGTGATTGTACCGCCTGATCATGAATACGAATACTGCCACCACCAATCTCTGAGCCGTTCAATACCAAGTCATAAGCTTGAGCCCGAGCTTGACCGGGATTAGTATCCAGCAGGGAAATATCTTCTTCTAACGGAGCAGTAAATGGATGATGAACGGCAACGTGCCGGCGCTGCTCATCGTCCCACTCCAGCAATGGGAAGTCTGTCACCCAGGAAAACTTATATTCATTCTTGCTGGCCAAACCCAATTTCTGGCCCAGGTGGCCACGCAAGCGACCAAGTGCCTCATTTGCAATAGCTGGGGTATCGGCCATAAACAGCAATAGGTCCCCGACTTCGGCACCCAACTTGTCATTCAATACCGCTAGTTCTTCAGCTGTAAAGAATTTAGCGATCGGTGACTGCCATCCATCTGCTGTAACTTTGACCCACGCTAAACCTTTGGCGCCATAAATTTTGGCAAAATCACCCAGATCATCTAACTCCTTGCGCGAGAAAGTTGCGCAACCCTTGACATTAAGAGCTTTAACCAAACCCTCGCTGGCAGCCACACTGGCAAAAACCTTAAACTGAGATCCGGCAACCTGTTGAGTAATATCAATCAGCTCCAGATCAAAACGTAAATCGGGGTTATCAACACCAAAGCGATCCAACGCCTCTGCATAAGTCAACCGCGGCATCGGCAAAGGCACCTCCACTCCAAGCGCCACCTTGAACACTTCGGAAATCATCCCTTCCATAATATCCATCACCTGATTGCGATTGATAAAACTCATCTCACAATCGATTTGGGTAAATTCGGGTTGACGATCCGCCCGCAGGTCTTCATCACGGAAACATTTAACAATCTGGAAATAACGATCAAAACCGGAAACCATCAACAACTGCTTAAACAACTGCGGCGACTGAGGCAAGGCATAAAAGGTCCCATTATTCACCCGACTGGGAACCAGATAATCTCTGGCACCTTCTGGGGTACTTTTGGTCAGAATCGGTGTCTCTATTTCAATAAACCCTTGTTCATCAAAGTAATTTCGTACAGTTTTAGCAACCAGATGACGCAGCAACAGATTTTTTTGTAATGCCGGACGACGCAAATCGAGGTAGCGATATTTCAACCGGATATTTTCGGCAACTTCGGTAAATTCATCGAGCATGAAGGGGGGCGTCTCAGAGCGATTCAATATCAACATTTCGCTGATTTCAATTTCAACTTCGCCGGTTTTCATCTTCGGGTTGACAGTTCCCTCAGGCCGGTGCGACACCTTCCCTCGAGCAGCCAGGACAAATTCATTGCGAACCTGCTCGGCCTTCTTGAGTGAGGCAAGATCACGATCAGGGTCGAGAGCCAATTGGATAATTCCCTCACGGTCACGCAGATCAATAAAAATCAGACCGCCATGATCACGCCGCCTCTGTACCCAACCCATCACGCAAACTTCCTGGCCGATCTGCTCTGCAGTCAAATCACCACAACGATGGGTTCTTACCCAACTTCCAAGTTTATCGTTCAACACAAAATCCTCCAAAATAAGCTATTCAGCTCTGATTATATTTACTGATTAATCGATGATTATATTAATCACAGTCATCGCAGGTCAAGCAGAAGTCGTATCTAACCAAGTTTTTCCGTTAACATAGCAACCAAACTGTCCAGGGCGACTGTCGATTGGCTGCTATCAGCCATATTTTTCAGTTGCGCTTGCCCTGATTCCAACTCTTCTTCGCCAAGAACAAGGGTAAAAGTAGCATTCAATTTATTTGCCCTGCGCATCTGTGCCTTAACGCTTTTCCCCAGATAATCCATTTCAGCACGCACCCCAGCGGCCTGTAACTGAGACATCAGCACGAATGCTCGTTCTGTTGCTTCATCGCCAAGCGCAGCAATAAACAGTTGCGGTCCTTCGGCAGAGATCCGCTGCTCACCCTTCATCAACACCAGACGCTCAAGCCCGATTGCAAAACCAATTCCCGGCAGCGACGGACCGTCAAGGCTTTCAACCAAGCCGTCATAGCGCCCCCCGGCAGCAACAGCATTCTGCGAACCAAGTTGATCGGTGACCAACTCAAAAGTGGTGCGCACGTAGTAATCCAATCCGCGTACCATCCGCGCATTAACCTCAAATGGGATACTTAACAACTCCAGATAGTTTTTAACTTGTCTGAAATGGTCATTACAAGGGGGACACAGGTGCTCAATAACTGAAGGAGCGTCAATGGTCGCGGTCTGGCATCCTTGTGCCTTACAATCGAGGACCCGGAGCGGGTTGGTTTGGTAACGGCGTTGGCATTCTACGCACAGGCTATCCAAACGCGATTCAAGATAACTGATCAATGCCTGTCGATAGCCAGGACGACATTCGGGGCATCCGAGTGAATTGATCTGCAGAGAGACAGAATCGATCCCGATCCGAACAAAATATTGATGCAGCATAGCTAAAACCTGGGCATCAATTTTAGCATCTTCAACTCCAACCACCTCAACCCCAAGCTGGTGAAACTGGCGATAGCGACCCTTTTGCGGCCGTTCATAGCGGAACATCGGCCCCATGTAGTAGAGCTTAGAGACTGGATCGAGGTTATGCAGGCGGTTCTGAATAAAGGAGCGCATCACCGGCGCAGTCCCTTCCGGCCGCAAGGTCAAAGAATTTTCACCTTTATCGCTGAATGTGTACATCTCCTTCTCAACGATATCCGTCGTTTCACCGATAGAACGGCAGAACAATTCGGTTTTTTCCGGTATTGGTGTTCTGATTTCAGCAAAACCATAAAGACCAAACACCTCTCGGGCACTTTGCTCCAGAAATTGCCAGGTTTCCACCTCTCCAGGCAAAATATCATTCATCCCCTTGACTGCAGTTATATTCAAAACACGAGCCTTTTCTTTTATCATTCATTATTTTCGGGCGAACGGAACCTATCCAGACGGGAGAAGATACCCTATTTTGAATAGATCTGAAAGGGGTCTAAACGATATTTAGATAATATTATTTTGGCATAGTCGATGTAACTTTTTACTCAGGGATTGATACAATATGGGCAGGCAAAAAGGAACCAATTACAGTCAATCTTTCGGGATATCAACAACCCCACAAATAACATTTCGCGTTGTCTTACCGGCATACATTGCCCGGTCAGCCAAATCAAGGAGTTTGACCTTTTCAGTGGCATCGGTCGGAAAAGTTGAAAATCCTGCAGTTACAGTCACATAGCTTGGGGTGTCCTGCTCTTTGAGAAAAGCATGTTTTTCGATTACCTTACGGATTCTCTCAGCAACAATTCGTGCCGTACGATCATCTGTCTCAACCAGTATTGCAGCAAACTCATCACCACCAAAACGGAACAAAGTGTCAACATCTCGAACACAATCAGCTAATAAAAGGCCAACTTCCTGTAGCGCTGCACTGCCTGCCAGATGGCCGTAGTTATCGTTAATTTCTTTAAAACGATCCAGATCAAGAAATAACAGAGAAAACTTCAACCCATAGCGATGTGAGCGCCTTATTTCTCGACTCAATGAAACCTGCATAAAGCGATGGTTATAGAGTCCGGTCAGATCGTCAGTGTACATCAGATCTTGAGCATCTTGGTAGCGGCAGGCATTTACAAAACCGAGGGATATCTGGTCGCACAAATAGCGTAAATCGGCCAAAGAAATAGATGCAGCTAAATCATCGGCCACACCACAGACAATAATTCCCCCTTTCAGCACGTCACCATCACGCAATGGCAACATCCACATCTGCTCCCGGCGTTGCTGTAATTTCACCAGCTTTGCAGCAACAGCAGCTCCGGGCTGACACAGGCCAGTCGATTCATCCAACTGCGGCAGTAATGCATGAATCAACTGTTCGGCAAACTCGGCGGGAAGATTTTGTAATCCTGCCAGAGAGGGGGTAACACCACCTTTAAGGGTAAAAGCACAACCAACACTGGCCACCATCTCGCGTAACAAAACATCCAGAGATTGTGGAATCAAACGTTCCAGATCAATCAGTGACGAGATAGATTGCCCGGTCTGGAAGAGCTGAATCTGCCTTTTCAAATGGTCATTTTCTGTCAACAATTTACGTTGATCCAGACAATTACGCACCAGATGTTTCAATTCATCAGGATTAAACGGCTTGATCAGGTAGTCGCGAGCTCCACTTTTTAGGGCATCAATAGCCGACTCAAGACTGGCATGCCCGGTCACCAGAATAACATCTGGAGGATTCGGCAGTACCCTGGCGGCCCGAAGAACTTCCAGACCGCTTCTTCCTGGCATAACCATATCGGTCAGAACAAGGTCAATCTCTCGATGCAGCATCATAGCAATTGCATCATCACCATTGTCGCACACATAAACCCGATACCCCTCTTCCAGCAACAGGTCACGGTAGAGTTTACGGAAGAAAAGCTCATCATCGACAATCAGGATGTTTGATTGGACAGAAATCATAAGTCTCCTGTAATAATGGCACATTACTAACAGTATCTATGGTGCAATGTCAACGAAAAATCCCCGCTGCCAATGCTTGACCTGCCAACCGTTTTCTGACAATTGAGCTTGAAGGGTTCCGCTGAGGTCGGTGCGGTAGAGTGGAATATTCTGCTGCTGCAGATAATCGACAACTTGCCTGGCTGGCAGATGATGGCGGTTCTGATAGCCAACAGAAACCAAGCAGGATTTTGGCACAAATTGATCAATAAGACGATCTGTAGCAGAAAATCTACTGCCATGATGGGGCAATTTCAATAACGATACCGGCCCGGGCAATCCTGCCTCCAAGAGGTTCAGGACTCCCTGTGCTTCCAGATCCCCTGTCAACAAAAGGTTCTCATGACTATCGTGGCTCAGGTGCATAACCAGAGAAGAGTCATTTTTGTTACTTCCGAACGTTGTGCCGTTGAAAATGTTCAAATCACCGCTCGTCCAAAAAGAGATGTCACTCCAACCCGAGGGCATGATTTTAACTGGGATAGCATGTTTCAGCAAAACATCCTGTAAGCTGAAATGTAGTTCGGAAAACGAGCTTCCAATCCAAAATGCTTGCACTGGAAAATTATCCAAGACAAAAACAAGTCCCTTACGATGATCAAGATCATCGTGCGTCAAAACCACTGCGGTGAGTTCGGTCACCCCCAATCGCCCTAAAGCCGGTGCCAGCAAACGTTCACCGACATCAAACCTGTCACTGTAAAAACCACCACCATCAATCAAGATAGCTTGATCATTATTATTCTGCAGCAGCATCGATTCACCCTGACCGACACTGAACATGGTTAAAAAAACCGGAAACGATGGGGAGAAAGAAAACTGCCACAATATGACTGCAGAGATAATGCAAGCGGTGACGACTCGCAGCATGGTTAGCTTCTTTACTTGTGCTGACAAGAGCAATGGCAGCACCAACAAACCAACCGCCAGATACTGCCGGAGCGACAAAAAGAGATAAGTACCACCGAGGCCGGGAAGTGCTGTAAACCAATGAGCTAGAGACAACACAGCATCCAGCAACAACCCGCAAATTTGGAATAAAAAGCCAGCCAATTGCGGGAAAAACGGCTCAAACAACAGTCCGGAAAACCCGATTGGCAACGCAAGCAGGGTTACAATCGGCACACAAATGAGATTGGCAAACACCCCGGCCGGGGCAAATAGATGAAAGTTAATCAAGACCAGTGGTAAGGTTGCCAGCATCGCGGCTACAGTCACAAAAAACAGTTGCAGAGGATAGCGCAGATAAAGTGGAAGATGACTGCCCTGTTTTTGCCACAATGGTCGCCAGAGTAGAATCCCCGCTGCACCAGTAAAAGAGAGCTGCCAGCCTGCCTGCCAAAACAGCAGCGGATTGGCCAGAAGGGATAACAACGCCAGGGAAGCCAACAACAACAATGGATTGACGTAATATCGCCAGCACAGAAAAACCGCTCCCACCGCAGCCAGAGCAAAGGCTCTACGCGTAGAAACAGCATCGCCCGTCAAGAGTAGATAGCCAAGCAATAAAGGCAACAGCACAAGCGGCAGGGCTCTTTGTGGAGGTTGCCAATTGAGTAATCGCGGAAACCGGCGATAGAAACTGAGCAACAAACGATATCCAAGCAATGCGATCATCCCAAGATGGAGCCCAGAGATGGCGAATAGATGACTGATGCCACTTTTTGCCAGAGTCCTCCGGATACGATCGGGAATTATTCGCCCCTCGCCCAACACCAATGCCCTGACCAAGGTGGCACGATCTTCCGGCATCAGCCCCAGGATATGGGCAGCAACCATGCCGCGCCATTGCACCATCGCTCGATCAGGAATATCAGGTTGCCGTTCCAAAACCGTTATTTCTTCTAAATTTTTCACCCAGGCCGTCATATCGACATGCTGGCTTGCCAGATAGCGTGGCCAGTTAAATTCTCCTGGCGTCCCGAAAAGGCGTGGTTGTCGCATACGACTCTTACAACGAACAACATCACCGGGAAACAACTGAGAGGTCCCCTCTTCCATATATAATCGCACCAGCAAGGGAGATTCCAGGGTTAGCGGTTGATTTTTTTGTGCAACTGAATCAACCAACAGCTCAAGCCAACTACGCCCCTCCGTTAATTGCCTGATATCGGTCAACCTGCCAGTCAAGGTCATTTTTTGTGCCAGCTTGTCGATATAAATAATGTCTTGGCGAGATGTAAATTGAAGAGGGTATCGAAGATTGGAAAAAACAAAAACGGAGAGAAACAGAAGAACAAATGCCACCCTGCTGTGGCTACGTAGCAGGAAAAACAGCAAAGCAGAAAAAGTGACAAACAACCAACCAGAGAAGTGCGGTAACACGTAGATCGGAGCCAGGGACAATCCAGCAACCGTTGCAGATAGAGCGATAAGTACCGGCTGCATATCCCCCTCCGGCATGGCAGCTTAACAGAAACTTAATTACACCACCTTAAAGCAATTAAGTCTTTACTCTCTTTTTAGTCGCGCCGCCTTCGTCATCTTCCAGCTGGCGGATCAGCTCTTCAGCAAGTGCGACATCTTTTTTACAACCAATAAAGACTGGTGATCGCTCATGAATCTGTTGTGGCTGCAGATCAAGAATAGGTTGCCGGCCATCAGAAGCAGCACCACCAGCCTGCTCAATTAAAAAAGCCATCGGGCTCAGTTCAAACAGCAAGCGTAATTTACCCTGCGGTTGATTTTTCAGGTGTGGGTAAAAGAAGATTCCCTGCCCTTTGAGTAGTACCTGGTTAATATCGGGCACAAAACCGCCACTGTAACGCAGCTTAACTCCGCGATCTTCCAGCTTGCTGATATAAGCCTCAACTCCGGGGGTATAAAGATTCCTCTGGCCACCTGGCGAATAGAGATTTCCTTGCGGCTGGATAGTAATATTTTCTTTTAACAGAGTATATTCCCTCAGCATATTCATGCCGAATTCATGAACCCCCTTGCCGACACTGTAGACTAACGTCGTACGCGGCCCATAAAGAATATACATAGCAGCAACCTGATTACGCCCCGGTTGCAGAAGATCACACCCTTCAAAAATTGATACGATGGTGCCAACAGCCAGATTGACATCAACCAGAGAAGAACCATCCAACGGATCGAATGCAACCGAATATTTTCCATCACAGTCAGGGGAAACCGGGATAATTTGATCCATCTCCTCCGACATCATATTAGCAACCACACGGGAATGATCAAGCCGCTTGCGCAAGATTCGATCGGCCAGGACATCCAGCGCTAACTGCTGCTCCCCATAGAGATTTGACGTACCGGCCACTCCCAGGTCACCAGTACTGATTGAGTGAATAATATACTTAGAAGCTTCAGCAATTTCAGTAATCAGGTGAGTCAGATTTTCGTTCACATCATTCTCACGAAGATGGCGCCGCAAATCGATCTGAAATTTTGTTTTTCCCGCTTTGCTCATTGGACTGAAACCTCCCTGGATTCAGCAAAAACTATGGATAGAGTTGCCTCGTTTCGGAACGGACGAACAAGTTTAGCCCAATTCACATAAAGCAGCAACCATGAACTTACATTAATTTACTATTTATTGGATTCTCAAAAGTTAATTCAGCTAGCCCGAGGAAAGTCACACCACAACAGGGTGGCACCAACCACCGCCAGAGGAATACAAAAAAATTGGACAAAAGGGATCGCCAGCATGCAGAAAACACCACAAGCATAACCAAACATCAGGATGGGATGTTTGAATATATAGCGACGTTGTTCAGCAAAACTCAGGTGTTTACGCATTAAGACAAAAGCCATATATTCGATCACTAGAAAAAACAGCATAAACCCCGGGGCGAGAACAGCGTAGATTAGCGAACCAATTCCTGGAATAAAATTGAGACCAAACAGCACCACCATACAGGCCACAAATACCGCCATTTTTTTAATTTCTACAATAATTGCGTGCCTTGACTCTTTCCAAAAATGCTGCAAACTGAAAGAGTCCTCGCTCTGTGTGCCCTGAATCAACGCCTCAGTCCGCTCAGAGAGGAGCTCGTTAAACGGGGATGCAATCAAATTACCAATGACGGTGAATGAAAAGAAAACAATTACCGTAGTCAACAACAAAGCAACCGTCCAGGCCAGATAATAGAGGAGAACTCCATACCAGACTTCGGTACTCGGGGCATAGGTGTCCAGCATTCCCTGAAAAAGATCGAGGCCGAAATAAACCGTCGCAGTAAACACCAGCAGATTGATGACAAGGGGAATCACCAGGTACCTCAACAACCCAGGTTTGTGTCGAAAAAACTTAGCGGCTCGCAATGGATAGCTGAACCCTCGAGCAAAACCAGCAACCGGTCTGACTGCAGCTGCAGCAAAGTCACTGATCATGATATCGTCCGGCAAGCAAACAACCCTTTTTCAAGGGTCGGATATTGTAATTCGATACCAAGCTTCTCTAATATTTTTCGATTTGACATCCGCCGCGATTCCTTCAAAAATGAAAAAGTTAACGGGTTCATCACTTTTTCCGCTTCATCCCAACTCAGTTGCTTGGGCTGTGGCAACTCATACATTTCGGCAACGGCCATAAAGTACTGACTCATACTACTTTCCTGACCATCACATACATTAAAAATATCCCCAGCCTCCCCCTTTTCCATTGCCGCCAGACATATCTGCACCAGATCCAGACTGTGAATACGATTGGTGTTAGGTGCATCTTCCACTCTCAACACTTCGTGTCCTTTCGTCAGTTGAGAAATCGGCAGTCTTCCTGGGCCATAGATTCCAGTTACACGGAGGATAACCAGATCAAAACCAAGCTTTTCTGCCTGTTCCTGCAATTGATTCTCTGCACTAACACGACGTTTAGCCCGGCTGGTTTGCGGATTAACTGGAGTCTCTTCAGTCACCAAATCATCTCCGCAATCACCATAAACCCCGCTGGTACTGATGTAGATAATTTGACTTGGACAATTGTTATCCGACAATTTTCGGCAGAAGTTCAACATGCGGTAATCGCTCGAACCACCCCCCTGCGGTGGCATAAAATAGAACAGTTTCTGCCCCCGCATAGGAATATCCGGAATGTCATCCTGAAAATCAAAATTTGCAATAATCGTCCTGATCCCCACCGACTTCGGGACTTTGGCACCCTCCTCAAAATGAATTGTTGCCTGAACCTGATGATCCTGTTTGATCAGTTCCCGAGCCACCCGAAAACCGATATCACCGCAGCCAATTATAGTAAAATCACTCAATTTTTTCTCCAGGTTCACTGCAAACTTTTATTAACAATTTCATAAAGATCTCTGGATAAATCCGCCTGTTGTAAACGATACAGTTCTTGTTTTAACAACCCACGGCGTTTTGGTTCCAGACTTTTCCAGCGCGTCAACGGTGCTGCCATGCGTGCGGCAACCTGTGGGTTACGTTGATCAAGTTGCAGGATCTGTTCAACCAGCAACCGATAACCGGCACCATCAGCGCGATGAAAAACTGCCAGGTTCTGATAAAAAGCCCCCAGCAATGCCCGCACTCGATTCGGATTACTCAGGGTAAAATCGGGATGTTGCAGTAAATTTACAACGTCAGAAAACGTCTCGGTTCGATGCGCTAACGCCCGAATGCTAAACCACTTATCAAGCAACAATGGATGTGTCTTCCACTGCGAATGAAAATCGCCAATAACGGCCTGCCGCGCTGATGCTGAGCTATCGACCAGTGCAGAAAAAGCAGCGAGTCGATCCGTCATATTTGTCGCTGTACGATACTGCCGCAGACAAAGGTCAATCATTTCCGCGTCATTCAATTGCATCAACAGGAAAAGACAGAAATTTCCCATACTACGCTGTCCGACCGCAGCAGGAGCAAGAGAATAGTTGCCATCTGCAGCATAGCAAGAGGTGTAGCGTTCCAACAATAACGTTTGATTGTCATTGGCCAACTGTCGAATTGCCTGATCACGCACAGCCCTGATGGCCTGAGGGTTAAACTCATCCATCTGGTCAGCCAGATACTGTTCACTCGGCAGTGTCAACACCTGCGTCAACACACTCTGATCAGCCTGACGTTCCTTCAATGCTTTTTGCCAGGCAGCAACGAAGATTGGTCGCAAATCAAACGGACGACCCTGCTCACAATCATTGTACATCCGCAACAATTCATTCACTGCAAGGGTTTGTCCCGCTTCCCAGCGATTAAAAGAATCACTGTCGTGGGCCATACGAAACGCCAATTCTCCATCGGTAAAATCACATTGCAAACGAACCGGCGCGGAGAAACCACGCAAGGGAGAAAGAGTCGGCTTTTGAGCAACACCGATGAAAGTGAATTTCTGCCCCTGCTCTGTCAATTCAAGGATTCGAGTCGTCTCACCAGGTCGTTCCTCTCCAGACAATTGCAGCGGGATATCCGTTCCTGTGGCATCAAGCAGACCAACAGCAACCGGAATATGAAACGGCTGTTTCTCTTTCTGACCCGGAGTAGATGGACACTTTTGAGAAAATTTCAGCGTCAATGTTTGCTGGTCAGCATGATAGCTCTGCTGAATCTGCACCTGCGGAGTACCAGCCTGCGAATACCAGAGCTTGAATGTTGCAAGATCGATATTCCCGACTTCCTCCATCACCCTGACAAAATCATCGCAGGTCACTGCCTGGCCATCATGCCGTTTGAGATACAGTTGCACCCCGGCAATAAATTGTTCTTCGCCAAGCAAAGTCTGCATCATCCTGATGACTTCAGCACCTTTATTATAAATTGTTGTGGTGTAAAAATTATTGATTTCCAGATAAGACTCTGGTCGAACCGGATGCGCCATCGGCCCGGCATCTTCGGGAAACTGGAACTGGCGCAGAATCCGTACATCATCAATCCGCTTGACCGCAGCTGAGTTCATATCGGCAGAAAAATGCTGATCACGGAAAACTGTCAGTCCCTCTTTCAGGCTGAGCTGAAACCAATCCCGGCAGGTGACCCGATTGCCGGTCCAGTTATGAAAATATTCATGAGCGATAACCGCTTCCACCCCCAGATAATCAGTATCGGTTGCCGTTTCAGGATGAGCCAGGACATATTTGGAATTGAAGATATTCAGCCCCTTATTCTCCATCGCGCCCATATTGAAGTCGTCAACTGCCACAATCATGTAACGGTCAAGATCATATTCCAGAGCAAAGGTTTCCTCATCCCATTGCAGCGCTTTTTTCAACGACAGCATGGCATGATCGCAATAATTGCTGTTACGCTCTTCGACATAAATCTGCAGCAACACATCCTGCCCAGAGCTGGTAGTAAAATGATCCTCCAGACAGACCAGATTCCCCGCAACCAGGGCAAATAAATAGCTCGGTTTAAAGAAAGGATCTTCCCAGATTGCATAATGACGACCGCTCTGTAGTTCTCCCTGCTCCAGCAAGTTTCCATTACTGAGGAGAACCGGATATTTTTTATCTGCCTCAATGCGCACCTGAAAACAAGCCAGCACGTCCGGTCTGTCTGGATAGTAAGTGATTTTACGAAATCCCTGCGCCTCGCACTGGGTACAAAAATTTCCACTGGTCAGATAGAGACCTTCCAAGGCAGTATTGTTGAGTGGATCAATCTGCGTGTGGATTTCAAGAGTGAATTTCTCCGCTACGTTGACGAGCTGCAAACCTGCATCATCCTGCAGATATTCACTTGGCGAAAGGATATTACCATCCAGCTTAACCTCAAGCAGTTGCAGCTGTTCTCCATGCAGAAATAGAGGTTCCAACACTCCATTTCGATCAGGGTTCAAAGACATGAGAAGAGTCGAAGAAACCCGAGTTGCAGAATCATACAAATCAAATTTGAGTTCGACCTGCTCAACCAGATAGGCGGGAGTTTTATAATCTTTGAGACAAATTGTAGCGGGAGTTTTTTGAGTAGCATTCATTTGTTCGGATATCCAGTTAATGAGGTAGAAGTATGTTAGATGGCTAAGCAAAAATCTCGGCATACAAGGCCTAGTCATTGTTCCGGGGTGCAGGCCTACATAGGGCAGGTCAAGATCCGGAAAACTGCAGCAACACTGCAGATCGGACTTTTTGCGACGCAATCATATTTGGCAGACATGTCGACAGAGAATAACACTTTTCAACTGGCGCAGAAAGGGCTAACCCAGAATACCTTATCAGGAATAACGCCTGCGGAATTATGAAAATTTGACAGATCAACACATTGGGCAGCACAAAAAAAGCCGAAAGTAATAACTCCCGGCCTTTTTTGTCATTCCGATGCTCTGATTAATAACGCGCGTCGGCGAATTCAACCCAACCGCCGGCCTCAACTAGAGCCTTATCAAATTGGCTGATTTCAAAAAAGAACTGTTTCTCCTGCCCACCGGCTACTGCTTTAATCTCTTCTGCCTCCAGGTCAATCGCAACCGACACCTTGCCGGAGGCCTGCAACTGCATCAGCGCATCGATCGATTCTTTCGGTAATTCAATGGCCAGCATCCCGCAGTTGAACATATTCTGACGGAAAATCCGGGCATAACTTTCCGCGATCACGGTATGTACGTCATTGACCTCAAATACCCATGGCGCATGCTCACGGGAAGAACCACAACCAAAATTTTCTCTGGTGATCACCACTGTGGCATTCTTCAAATCATCCCCATTCGGATCAAAACCATCCAGCTTAAGATCTTCAAGGATATAAGGCTGAAGCGCTTCTTTAGTCACTTCTGTCAGATATTTTGCCGGGATAATTTCATCTGTATTGATATCGGATCGATCAAGAAAGATTGCCGATCCTCCAAATTTTTTCTGCATCCTCAATGCTCCTTATGGAAATCGTGTAGGGGCAATCATTGTGATCGCCCCTACATTCGGATCCGGTTAAAGGGTTCGAGCGTCAGTTATGACACCGGTCAAAGCTGTTGCTGCTGCCGATTCAGGACTCATCAAGTGAACCATACCGCCTTTGCCCATGCGTCCATTGAAGTTCCGGTTACTTGTTGATGCAGCAACTTCACCTTCGGCCAATACACCATTACTCATCCCCAGACAGGCACCACAGGTCGGGTTAGTGACGCAAAATCCGGAATCCATAAAAATCTGAATAATCCCTTCGGCAAGAGCATCACTGAACACTTTAGGCGTTGCAGGGGAGACAATACCGCGCACCGAATCTGCAATTTTTTTTCCTTTAAGGATTGTCGCAGCCTGGCGTAAATCTTCAATCCTGCCGTTAGTACAGGTTCCGATATACACCTGATCAACCGGAGTCCCACTCATTTCCTTCATTGACTTAACGCAATCAGGCTTATAGTCATAGGTCACTTGTGGTTCGAGGTTCGAAACATCAATATCCAGAGTACTGGCATATACGGCATCAGAATCTGAGACC
>JASJGU010000032.1:0-6939 GCA_033791385.1 Desulfuromusa sp. | reverse complement strand
TGGATCACGGAGGGCAACATCACTCTTGTTGGTGCACCGGAGAACCCGTTTGAAGTTTCAGCCTTCGCCATGCTGTTCGGTCAAAAAAGTCTTTTCGGTTCGATCAATAGCGTTATCAAAAAAACTCAGAAGTTGTGACAGCCTACGGCCACTTTGAGTAAGTCCCTTTAGATGCGTTTGTCAAATATCAGGTCAAAATGGGGTTCGCATATGTCTATAGGACTTTTGAATGGGTGACTGTTAGCTATTTAAGGCATGACCAACTCAGACAATGAAGTCAGCGAAGAAGGTGTCATTTCCGGGGTTGATATTTTAAAAGGGCCACCCAGCATGATAGAAAAACAAAAAGCACCTAACGAGTTAACGTTAAGTGCTTGATATTTATGGTGCCCAGAGACAGAATCGAACCGCCGACACGAGGATTTTCAGTCCACTATCAATGTAAGAAGATCAAGCAAGCTGGGAGAGAGCTGGGAGGGAATTACAGAAACTAAAAAAGGACTCACAGCTTAACGCCGTAAGTCCCTGATTCATATGGCTCCCTCTATTAAATGCTCTTCGATACTATTTTTGTGGCTAGTGGCTAGTGGCCACTAAGGTGTCAAGGTTTTCGGTAATACGTACGCCTTCATTTTTGAAGGCGGTCATATACTGAGCGATGCGCTGTTTGGCAACACCAAGATCGTCGTTATTCAAGTTGATGTTTAACAGATCAATGTACCAAGGAGCCTTGACCGGGTCGAGCACGTAGGCTTCAACGATGGCTCGAGCAATTGGCAGGGTCGTTTTCTTAGAGTCATCGTAGACATCGCGGTTGCTGGCGGCCAAAAGCTTGGCATATTCCTCTTCAAGGAGACGGCTAAAGATATTTACAGTGACAGCATCCCCCGCTTTGAGTCCGCTCTCCGAATCATCTTCCGTTAAGAGTGCCCCTTTATGTACCCACTCCCAAAGAATACTCAAGCGAATTTCACCCGTAGCCATATCTTCCATCAGATAAAGAATGTCATCGTTGCCAAAGAAGTCTGCTGGTTTAAGAGCAGCGGCCTGCATCCCCTGTCCAAAAGCATTGCCATACTGCAAGGCAACGCTCAGCAGATTACGTGCGCCACGTACCGTGCGTGGAGCGGTCTCCAACAAAGTCAGGCCGGCCGCGTCCTCGTCCGAATAACTAAGCGGCGCAAACTTGCGGCCAAGCTGATTATCTTCACCAACCTCTTCCCAAACTGGGCGGATGATATGCGCCATTTTCCAGTGTGCAATCCACTTGCCACTAGCGCCCTCCTGCTGTTCACGGACGGCTCCAGCACGTGCCTTTTTCATGCTGCTGGCTACCCCTTCTTTCGAGCCGACCGGAATGTTTGGTTCCATCCCCCCTTGCCAGAGGGCATAGTTGCCATGAGCGTCCGGAGTGTTCACGGCACGCCGCACGCGGTCTTCATAATTACGCATATAACCGTAGGTCATGACAATCGGTTCAATATTGGGATTAACAAACTCCGTATCCCAGCTGGTTGCATCAGACACGCTGTTTATGTAATCCCAGCGTCCGGTATTAAAACCAACAAAATGCAAACCTAAGGCAGCCCGTATTTCCATCAGTTGAAAGGTTTGCTCCAGCTGTTCCACCAGCACATAAACCTTAATGGTGCCTTCAGCAATCTCCAAATTGCCTTCGAGTGCTGTCAGCATTTTGTTCAAGAATCCAGCTTCTTCAGCAGTCTGAATTTTAGGCAGATAGAGAACGATGGAGGAACCAGCTTCCTGCAAACGTTTATAATTGTTGACCACATAGAGCGTCGTGTCGACAATTGAGGCGGAAAGGGATTTGCCATCGACGCGGATATGCCGATCATCCAGATGCAGTCCACGAACGCGAAAAATCTTGGTCGTGAAGTCGAGTTGGGCACGCCAGTCAAGAATTATCTCCCGCCCAAAAAAATCACGAGCCCAGGCGTTCATTTCGCCAGCGATCTGCTTGGCAACTTCCAGAAAAAGAGAATCGTGATTAATGGCCAACTTGAGGCTGCGCTGGTTGTCCAGAGACATGGTCGTCACCTGACCAAGAGCATCTTCACCATCGAACATCCATCCATCTGCACCGGAAAGCAGAGCATAGGCTACGTTTCGTAAATTTGATTTAACTGGTGAATTCGGTTTGGCCGCCGGGCCGGTTCCCTGGACCCATTGGCATTGCAGATCATGAGGAATGACTGAGCCGACAAACTTGCCGTTACGGGCATCTTGAACACGGATATTTGTCCCTTTAATTTTATCCTCAGGATCAAGAAATGTTATCGGTTTACGGTATTTAATCCGTTCCGCACGGCGTTGAATTCGCTCAGCCATTAAACGCTTCTGTTCATCATTGAAGCGCACCATAAATGAAAGAGCGGCTAGTGCTTCAGCCGTATAGACATCTGAATATTCTTCTGCCAAAGCATCACGAATCTCAAGTGTTTGACCATTGTTATTGGTTACTATTGTACTCATTGGTTCTTCTCCATAATCATGTTCATTGGTGCCTTTTCTTGCCTGACAGTACGTACCTCACTGGCATTTCATTCGGGCCCTATTTGTCGAGCAGTCCCGGCAACCAGAGTGCAAGTTGGGGCCAGACAATGACAAGGCCGATAACGATGATGTCAAACACAATATAAGGGACTGCAGCCCAGCAAATTTCCTGGATGGAGATATCGTCGGGAGCGACACTTTTCATTACATAAAGCAACATGCCGAAAGGCGGGGTAATCTGTCCCATTTCCAGATTTATCAAAATAAGGACACCAACCCAAACCGGATCAAATCCAAGTGCAATTGTAATGGGCATAAACACTGGCAGACAGATCATCATGATGGAAATGGATTCCATGAAGGTTCCCATAATGGCAATAATCAGCATCATGATGATCAGAATAATAATCGGAGAAAGATCTATGCCTGTAACTAGGTTTGTTAATCCTCTGCTTGCGCCGGTAAAGGCCAGAATACTGCTGAATGTTTTTGACGCGGTGATAATCATGAAGATCATGACTGTAACCTGAAGGGAGCCAGTGAGCGTGGCTTTGGCCATTTTCAAGTTAAAGCGTCCATAAATGATCGTTACCAGCAGGGTGGCGAGAACACCAGAAGAAGCTGCCTCAGTGGGGGTTGCAACGCCAAGGAGGATAACACCGATAACCATGAAGATGATAAAACCAACCGGCAAAAGGTATTTAATCGTTAGTGCTACGCAGTTTATGAAAGAATCGCATTTGAACTCATAATTGGGTGCGGAATCAGGATTTTTCCAAGCGGTAAAGATGATATAAACAACAAAAAAAACGCCCATTATTATACCGGGGATGATGCCGGCTATAAGCGTACGACCAACTGAAAACTTACCGATACTGGCCATCACCACAGCTAGAGCAGACGGTGGAATGAGCATCGCCAGCCCACCCACACCCATAATGGGGCCGACAGACATTGAGGTGCTGTAGCCCCTTTTTTTCATTTCAGGCAGTAATGCAGTGCCGAGCATCGCTGTATTGGCCATAGTAGATCCGCTGGTGGCGGCAAAAATGGTTCCACTAACAGCAGCCAGGATACTTAAGCGTCCGGGTAAACGACCCAACCAACGGTCCAGGACATCGATCGTGTTATTGGCAATTTGAGAATGAAACATTAACTCCCCCATGAGTATAAACATGGGGATCGGAGCAAGTGCAAAGGTCGAGGTAGAACTGAAAATACTTAGGGTCACTTGCTTGAGGCCTACCGGACCCATAAAAACTAAAATGCCTAAAAAATCCATCAGCAAAAAAGAAAAAGCGATAGGAAATCCTGAAAGAAGCAATAGGATCAGCCCGACGATAAAAAACAATAAAACTCCCCACCACACCATACTAAAAGTCCTCCTCATTTTGTGAACTGGCTAATGTGTGTTGGGTCTTAGCCCGTATTATCGCTGCCGTTCCAACATAAAATTTGCGCATGAACTGCAAAGTCAACAATAAAAAACCTATAGGAATAACAACAATTACAAGGGCCTTAGAGACATCCACTGAACCAACATCCGTAATCTGGCGTACGAAATGATCCCACGTTGTCATGCTACCAAACCAGCACAGGACACCACAGAGTCCCATGCCAACAAAATTGTGGACGACGGCTATGTTCCGACGTCCTTTTTCCCCCAAACGATCTGTTATGAGGGGGAGAGCAACGTGCTTGTTGTTTGAAAGGACCCAGGCTGTTCCTAAAAACGTGATCCATAGCAATGAATATTCCACAAACTGTATCACCCAGACAGGGGTAGAAAGCCCCAAATGACGGGTGATAATGGAATAGCCGATCGAAAAAGCATCAAACAGGAGGAGCAAGCATGCGATCCAGGCCGCAAAAAAACATATTCTATCCAACAATTTACCCATAAACCTGCTCCTCCTGTTTCAGTTTTGACATCTAAATGATAGTCGACACGTTATTTTTTGGTGATCATTTCAAGAATCATTTTAGATTCTACAGGAGCTTTTTTAGAAACGACTTTGTACAAAGCATCTGCTGCCATTTTAGAAAATTTGGCTGTTTCTTCAGCTGAGAGATGGGTAAAGATCATTCCCTGTTTTAGAAAATCTTTCTGTTCGTCAAGATTGTGCTTGGTAATGTTGGCAATTGCATAATGCGCCAGTTCCTGAGCGCCATTATCCAGCAGTTCCTGAAGATGTTTGGGCAGTGCTTTCCAGGCATCGAGATTTACTAAAAGAAATTGGACAGGCTCGTAAAATCCTGGGAAAATCATATACTTTGAAGGTTTAATCAGACCGAAATCCCGAATGGTGGCTGGTGGCAGAATGAAACCATCAACAACCCCACGTTCCATAGCGGTATAGACATCTGGTGGCGGCATGCTGATAGGGGTCGCGCCAACTGATTTCAAAAGTGGGATATTGGTAGGCGAACTTCTGAGTTTCTTACCATCGAGATCTGCGATGGTATTAACGGGTTTGTTAAGGAACATATGAAAGAGACTACCGGAACCCACACGGCCCAAATAATGAGCATTCGCTTTTTTGTTATGAATTTTTTCCATATAGTCGTTCAAGCCAGCTGCCCGCTCTTCCCATGGGCGCAGCTGGGTTAATGACATGGTGTCAATTTCAGGTACGACGGAGGTATAGTAACTACCAGCAGTAAAAACCATTTCAATCAACCCGCTACGTAAAGCTTCAACTTGTTCGCGGCTGTGAATGACTTCACCGGCACCTTTGTAGTTCAGCTTCAACTCGCCTGGGTACTTGGCGTCGGCTTCGTCCTGCATGAGGGTAAGAAATGTAATAAACTGCTGAGTTTCAAAAGAGGTTTCAGGCCAGCCAGCGACAGCGTTGATGGTATATGTTTCGGCATGACTGATTGTGGCCGCCGAAAGAGTAAAGGTACTTGAGACACAAAGCGCAAAAACGACATAAAAAAGACTTCTTCGAAACATATTGGTTGTCCTCCCAGTTAGTGAAAAGATTTAAAGTGCAGCAACTATGTCTTTCTGATCATCAACGTTAAATGCCAGTAGCACCCCCTTTCATTATGGTCGTCTTAGTTTGCGATGTTAGAACCGTTACTACTTTTTGGTTCTGCCATGGTTCAGTAAAGCTTGATCTGTCAGCTCTTACTTCCGTGGGATCAGGTTGACTAGATCCTGTCTTTCCCCCTGTAGGTAACGACCCAGGTTTTCATGGAAAATTTTTACCGCCTGCTTAACATAGATGTCACACATTCCACCCACATGAGGTGTGATGATCAAATTGTCAAGATCCCACAAGGGGTTCTCGGCCGGCAGTGGCTCCTGTTGAACTGTATCTATGGCTGCACCAGCAATCTTATGTTCAACAAGGGCACTGTATAAGGCATCCTCATCGACCACTGAACCTCGACCTATGTTGATGAAAAAGGCAGTTGGTTTTAATTGCGCAAAAAAAGCCTCATTTAACATTTGGAAATTATCGGAGGTCGCTGGCGCTACGGAAATAAAATAATCAACATCAGCTGCCACTTGATTCAGTTCATCCAGGCTATAGAATGCATCCACTGCATCAATTGTTTTTGGATTCGGACCGATGCCATAGACTGTCATATCAAAGGCCTTGCATTTGCGGGCGAGGGATTGACCAACGGTACCCATTCCCAGAATGGCAACCTTTTTCTGATAAAGTAAGGTTGTCGGCCAGCGATCCCACACATGCAAATCCTGATTGCGCACAAACTTCGGCAACCGGCGATTCAGGGCGATCATGAACATGATTGCCATTTCCGACATCTGCGGACCGTGAATGCCGCGCGAAGATGTCAGAATGATATCTTTACGCGTCTGAAAAGAAGGCAATGTTTCGATCATATCGGTCCCAGCAATAATAGACTGTAACCATTTAAGTTTTTTGGCTTGGCTTAATAGGTGATCGGAGATTTTCAAAGTGACTAGAATATCGGTATCAGCAATATGTTTTTCAACTTCTGATTCTTTTTGAGTGGCCTTAAAAGAGACATCGGGGAAATCATCAACCAAGTAGCTTTTAAATTCTTCAACATCCTGATCTTCAGTATAGATTAACACGTTCACGGCATTTCTCCTTGACTTGTCATGTTCCCGAAAATAATTTATTTGGTCATAAACGACATTGTATTTTTGAAGAATCCTACCTAGGACACTACGATGATCTCCTTAGGAGTCTTATGTATACAATCCCCAGGGCCATCCGGACCAACGATGTAATTGTCGCAGACTGTCGTCCAGACGGTGTCGGTAACCGCACCAGGATGAACTACCATGTTCGAGCTGGCCTGGATCGTCATGGTTTCATCATCCAGAAAACATGGTCGCTCGACCAGATCATAACCCATACCGTGTGCATATAAGCGTAATTCGGGTTTATAACCACGTTGAACTAAAAATTCATCATTGGC
>JASJGU010000031.1:0-4646 GCA_033791385.1 Desulfuromusa sp. | reverse complement strand
ACAAGATCTACGTAAACTTGGCGAATTGATTCGTGACGATCTGACCGCTCTACCAAATATCAGCCAAGCTGATTTGGTCGCCGTGCGACCCTATGAAATGTCAATTGAAGTCAGTCAGCAGACCCTCGAAGAATACAATCTGGGTCTGACCGATATAGTCCAGGCGATTCAGAGTTTTTCCGTCGACCTGCCGGCAGGTGTTATCAAGACCAGTGGTGGTGAAATCCTGCTGCGCACCCGTGGCCAAGCCTACAACACTGCAGATTTCTCGCGTATCCCACTGCGCAGCAACCACGATGGCAGCAGCCTGAAACTCGGCGATCTGGCAATCATCCGGGACGGTTTTGATGAAGAACCGCTCTATGCCCTCTTTAATGGTAATTCGGCAGTCCTGATAGAGGTTTATCGAAGCGGAGATCAAAGTGCTCTGGATGTCGGTCGCGAGGTTCGTGAATATACTGAAAATAAACGAGAGCAACTGCCACCCGGTGTCACTCTCGATTTTTGGCGTGATCGCTCACGGATCGTCAAACTGCGGCTGAATACATTGGTCAACAGTGCCATGCAGGGAGGGCTACTGATCTTTCTAATTCTGGCCCTGTTCCTGCGATTTTCCATTGCCATTTGGGTCTGTATCGGAATTCCTGTCAGCTTTTTGGGAGCTCTGCTACTGATGCCGGCTCTAGGTGTCACCCTCAATGTCGTCAGTCTGTTTGCCTTTATCCTGGTGCTCGGTATTGTTGTCGACGATGCCATCATTACCGGGGAAAGTATCTATTCACACCTGAAAAAGAATGGCGAAAATATCAACTCGGTTATTCGCGGCGCCCAGGAAGTTGCGGTTCCGGTGACCTTTGGCCTGCTGACCACAGTTGCCGCTTTTCTTCCGTTATTATTCATGGAAGGACGACGTGGTCCAATCTTTGCCCAGATTCCGTTGATTGTCATCCCGGTGTTGGTATTCTCCTGGATAGAGTCAAAATTGATCCTGCCTTCTCACTTGCGCCATGTGCATCTGTTAAAACCGCCGCGCGGCCCGTTAGTACCGCTGCTAAAATTACAACGTAACGTAGCCAACGGTCTGGAGAGGTTCGTCGAAAAAATCTATCAGCCAATTCTGCAACAGGCGATTAATCGTCGGCACCTGACATTTTCCCTGTTCACCGCAGCAGTCATTATTATTGTCAGCTTTGTTGCCAGCGGACATTACGGCTACACCTTTATCCCACGCATACAAAGTGAAACCGCCCGGGCAACGCTGGTCATGCCAGCGGGAACCTCCATTGAACAGACCCGTGCGCATATCGAACGGATGGCAGAAGAAGCAGCGCAAATTCGGGAAAAATATCAGGAACCCGACAAATCGGGATCGATTGTTCGCAATATTCTCGTCAGCATCGGTTGGAGTGGTGGTGGCCGCCCTGGGATCAGCGGAAACCCAGAAATCGGGCAGGTCACGATGGAACTGCTTCCGCCAGAAGATCGGTTAAATCCGGTTAAAACCAGACAGATTGTCAACGAATGGCGGGAAGCTATCGGGGTGATCCCGGGAGTTAAAGAACTGACATTCCGGGCTGAGATTGGCCGTGGTGGCAACCCCATAGATGTGCAACTGACCGGTGTCGATTTTATCAAGTTGACGGAAGTGTCTGAAATTCTCAAGACACGCCTCGCTGAATATCCCGGTCTTTATGATATCCAGGATAGTTTCGATCTGGGAAAAAAAGAAATTCAGCTACGCCTGCTCCCGCAAGCGGAACTTCTCGGATTAACGACCAGCAACCTTGGGCAACAGGTCCGAGCTGCTTTTTTCGGTGCGGAAGCACAACGGATTCAGCGCGCGCGTGACGATGTCAGAGTCATGGTGCGTTACCCCAAAGAACAGAGACAAACTGTCGACAGCCTGGAGACGATGAAAATCCGGACCCTTGAAGGAACCGAAGTCCCCTTCACTCAGGTTGCCAGTGCGGAGATCGGCACCGGCTATTCAACCATCCGTCGCGTCAATCGTAATCGGGCGGTCAATGTGTCTGCCGATGCCGAAAAAGGCAAAGTCGATATAAACGCCATTGCCGCTGATCTGAAAAGCTATCTTGATAGCCTGTTGGTCGATTATCCGGGCATCCGCTACAGTTTCGAGGGGGAATTGCGGGAGCAGCGAGAATCCTTCGGCAGCCTGATGTATGGGGTGATGTTTATCCTCTTTGCGATCTATGCGCTGCTGGCTATCCCGTTCCGTTCGTACCTGCAACCATTGATTGTGATGCTGGTCATCCCCTACAGTATCGGTGGCGCCATCGTCGGACATATGATCATGGGGATGAATTTGAGTTTCATGAGTATGCTCGGGATTCTTGCTCTTTGCGGGGTGGTCATTAACGACAGCCTGGTTCTGGTCGACTATATCAATCGGCGGCGGCGGGAAGGAATGTCTCTGGTCGCTGCTGTCACGTTAGCAGGCAGTGCCCGTTTCCGGCCGATCTTATTGACCTCCCTGACCACCTTCTTCGGCTTAGTGCCATTACTGACCGAAACCAGCACCCAAGCTCAGTTCCTGATTCCTATGGCGGTATCCCTCGGATTTGGTATCCTGTTCGGAACCTTCCTCAGCCTGCTGTTGGTGCCGGCCAGTTATCTGATTTTGGAGGATTTTGTCGGCTTCTTCCGCGGCAGGCAAGAATGACGGTTCTTCACTCTCTAATTCTACGTTAGGATATTTTCTGCCCCTTTTATTCAGAAAGGATATTTCATGGATAAAGATAAAATTGCCGAACATCGGGATTTTTTAAAAGATTCTCTACGCCAGACAATCAACTTTCGTTTTACCGATCAGCATCAGGGGGTTGAACCCCCTCCAGTTCAGAAACCGGCCCAGCCAGAGCAGAAGTTGATCGAACTTCCTGGCCCGGAAAAATGGACTTCTTTTCGTGGCACAGACCTGCTTGATGCCATCGCGAACCGCAAAAGCCACCGCCGGTTCAAAGCAGAATCACTCTCTCTGGCAGAGCTTTCTTTCCTGCTCTGGTCAGCCCAGGGGATCAAAAAAGAGCTGGCGCCAGGAACTGCTCTACGCACGGTTCCTTCAGCCGGTTGCCGTCATGCGTTTGAAACCTACCTGCTGATTTCCAACGTGGAAGATCTGGACACTGGCATCTACCGCTATCTGCCGCTTGAGCATGGATTGGTTTTGGAGAGGAAGGACGAAGATCTGGTAGAAAAACTACCGCCAGCAACTCTGGGACAGACGTTTAGTGCGGCAGCTCCGGTCACCTTCGCCTGGACAGTCATCCCCTACCGCACTGAATGGCGTTACACCACTGCTGCACACCGTGTCATCCTGATGGATGTTGGACACGTCTGTCAAAATCTCTATCTAGCCTGTGAAGCGATCGGTTGTGGCACTTGTGCTATTGCAGCCTACAATCAGGAGTTAATGGATCAACTGCTCGCAGTCGATGGAACAGATGAATTTACAATTTATCTTGCCCCGGTGGGAAAATGTTGATTACTCAGATACGAGCAGTGGCACAACAAGTTTTTCAGTCTGCTGTTTAAACTTCTCCAAGCTACTATCGTTATGGATAACCAGATTCCAGTCGTCATAATGATCCAGTGAATTCTCACTGCTATGGTTATTGGCGCCATCAAACCCAGGGCGTTCAATCTTGATGAAAATTCCACCATGCTTTTTGATGATGTTCAGCTCATTTACAAAACGTACATCATCCACCAGGACATGGGTGGACGTCAGATCATATTCCAATAATTTTTTTTCCCAAGCCTTGGTCCAGTAATCATGATCCTGCGCGCGGCGATACTCGGTTCCCCACCATTGCAGAATCCGGCGAACACTGACAGCTGACTGTCCCGGACTATCTTGGATATCCTGATTTTCAGCCACAAAGTTCGCCCACAGCGGGCATTGTTCCAGAGCGCGTTGCTGATCAATATGAAAAATCCGTACCTTATCGTCCTGATCTCCATAGACCAACGGCACCTGATCCTCAGCCCCCACGAGTCTGATGAAGTTTTCAACCTCTTCCCGCAACACCAATGCCATCGGCAAAATCACAACATTTGGGCTCGACTGTTCAAGCAGGTGTTTAGCAGCAGAGGTCTTTCCCGAAGCAGCTTTTCCGGCAAATCCAATAATCATAAATACATTCCTCACAAAAAAATGGCACCGCCCAGCCGCGCAATCAGGCAGTAATATCAGGCAGTAATATCAGGATTGAGAGTCTACTGGAATTGAAAGGAAAATTGGAGTTTTTTATTCGGTTTTAGAGCCCAGAATAAAGTTCTTAAAAAAACTTAAAAATTATGGCGTTAGCCACCAAGACACCAAGAGAATCAAAGTGTTTATAAATAGTTCTTTGGCTAGCCTTGGCGTCTTGGCAGTAATCAGCCTTTGTTTTGGTTATAGGTTCGTTTTTATTTGGCGCCGGAATGGCACGGAAAAACGTTGCTTGCTTTTGGGATCAATGATATAGATTCGCTGCGCGAAGGCCACGGGGTTCGACCCTGTGGTTTTTTTATTTTGAACAATATTTATTTAAGGAAAAGAAGAACCCCATATTATTGGCAAAAAAATTTTGCTGGCCGATGTCAAAAGAGATCGGAAAATCAAACGGCTGAAAAACAGTAAC
>JASJGU010000030.1:0-12539 GCA_033791385.1 Desulfuromusa sp. | reverse complement strand
CCCTCAAACATTTGCCTCTCTTATTCTCCAATCAGCCGTTCCACTCCGGCTGCGTCACACGGGAAATGGTGGTTCAAAAGATCCATCAATACTGTCCCAAGAGGTTGGGACGGTTCCCAGTGGCGCTAATTTAAGCAATTTCGTAGTAATTTCGGGACTGTCCCCAGCACCATCGGGGGCTGTCCAAGAATTTACGAGCTATGAAACTGTGGCGGTTCGCACCGCAAAAGCCTGGGACAGTCCCGGATTTGCTGTCATCTACCCTGACTCACCCGGAAGCGATAGAAAATCATCACTGACAATATGAGAATACAATTTCTGATACTGCTCAGCCGAGTTTCCCCAACTGAAGTCTTGCGTCATCCCCCGCTTGACAATGGCCAGCCAGTGGCGGCGTTGCGAATAATGCGCCAAAGCTCGATCGATTGACTGCAATAGTTCCTGCGGATCGGAGTGATCAAAAACAAAACCATAGCCCACTTTCGGCTTTTCATTCACATCAACAACTGTATCTGCCAAACCTCCGGTTCTACGGACAACCGGCAATACCCCATATTTCAAAGCAATCATCTGGGTCAGACCACAGGGTTCGTAAAGGCTGGGCACCAGCAGCAAATCGGCAGCAGAATAAAGTCGATGTGAAAGATCCTCGTTAAAAGTAAGATTGATTGACACTCGCCCCGGATATTGATTCTGCTGCTCCTTCCAGAACTGCATCGCCTGACGATTGCCGGAACCAAGCAGAACAAACTGGATATTTCTTTGCAGAAGTTCCGGCCAGGCGGTTTCTATCAGGTCGATCCCCTTCTGCTGAACAAGCCGGCTGACAACCGCAACAATCGGCAGATCTGAACGTAGTTCGAGGCCCAGTTCTTTCTGCAGTGACTTCTTGCAAGTCCCTTTTCCGGCCAGATTCAGCGAGGAATAGTTACGCGCCAAAGCTGGATCAGTGGCCGGATCCCAAGAGCGTGCATCCAGGCCATTGATGATTCCATACAGATCATCACTGCGCTCACGCAAAATCCCGTCAAACCCATAGCCCTGTTCAGCAGTCTGGATCTCCTGACAATAGGTCGACGATACCGTCGTGAGAATATCGGCGTATTGTATCCCCCCTTTTAGAACCGACAGTTGACCAAAATATTCAAGACCAGCTGGAGTTCCTAAGCTCTCTGGCAATTCCAATTGCCGCAACAGCTCAAGCGGGAAGATTCCCTGATAACCAAGATTATGAATCGTCAATAGGGTTTTCGTCGCAGCAAAAAAATCGTCCTGTCGATAATCTGTCTTCAATAGGACCGGGATAAAACAGCTCTGCCAATCGTGCAGGTGGATCAGATCGGGTTGAAAATCGAGACATTTAGTCATTTCCAACACAGCTCGGGCAAAGAAACCAAAGCGCAATCCATTGTCGGGATAATCACCATCAGCAGTTGCGTAAAGCGCATCCCGGTCAAAAAACTCCGGGGTGTCGATAAACCAGTACGGTACTCCATCGTAAACAGCCTGTTTCAGGCTGGCGCGATAAGCAGTTTCTTGCAGCGTTATTTCAACACTGTGATTCCCTTTGGACAAGCTGTTTGCACCCTGCTCTGCCATCTGATAACAGGGAAGGATGACTCGTACGTCGTGCCCTAGTTGCCGCAATGCCCGCGGCAATGATCCGGCCACATCGGCCAGCCCGCCAGACTTGGCAAAGGGAGTAGCCTCAGAAGCGACAAAAAGGATTTTCATCCCCCCTTTTGTTTTTGCCGGGATGATCTTTTCAGCGACCGGAGCCCGATCCAAGCACTGGAGGAATTCATCAACCCGATAGCCAGAATTTTCCGCAAGTTTGAGTGTTTTTTTCAATTGCCCTAACAGCGTAATAATTTCATCTCTAAACTCGGTGCAATTTGCAGTGCCCACCTGGCTTCCAGTAAACAGGTGGTATTGGAGAAAAACTTGACAAAACTGCCTAAATTCTTGCTGACCAAACCAATCGATTCCTTGATGATAATTACATTTCAGTAGTTTTCTAAGCTGGCGATGATTGAAAAAACGATCAAGAAGTTTGAACATCGACTGTTCAGCATTAAGTGATTTTTCGGCCATGAGCTCGACAAAATCCGGAAAAGGCGATTTTTCCAGATCAGCCCAAGGAAAAACAACATGAACCAGCATTTCCAGAAAACGCTCTTGGGACAGAGTAGCTAAATCAGCGAAAGCATAGATCTTATCGAGCTGCACTAACAACTCCCCGATCCGGTGTTTAGCACGGTCAGGACGGGCTATCTCCAGTAGAGACTGGATCGGATCCCAGGTCGATTCAATTAATAGGGCAGCATGATCTAAGAAAAGATCCCGCCGGCCACTATCACCATAACGTTGCCACAGCTGTTGCCAGCGCCCATCTTCATCAGTGAGACTGTGGAACCCTGTCAGAACCCGATGACAATAGGGTTCGAGATGAAAATCACCTCCGGCAAGCAGCAGGTTCGCCGGATAGAGAAATTGCAGACCATTGCCGATGTCAGCAATCAAAACAAAATCTGAAAAAACATCTATATCACAAGCCCGGTGATAGTTTATCCCTTCTTTATCGGACATCAATACTGGTTGTCCGACCTTTCCGGAAATAGATTTCGAGGAATTATTACAGAGAATCAAAACCGTTTGATCCGCTAATCTGTTGCTGTATACAAAGACATCCTCTTCGACCCCGTAAGTGGAAATAAAATCATACAGCTGAAACATCTCTGCGCCGCTGAACAACGCCCGCTTACGCAGCAAGGGAAATATCTGTTTTTCGTGTCGTTCAACCAAGTGCCGAGCCGGTTGTTCCTGCCAACGCGGGGTAAGGTATTCCATCCCGTATTTTTCATGTAAACCTTCGATCTGGCCATGGCCAAACATCGGCAGTCCTGGCATGGTCGCCAGCATGGTTGCGACACAGATATATTTATCCCCACCGCCGAACAGTTCGATAGCCGGTTTTTCATCCGGGTTGCTCATGAAATTGACAAACCGCTGCAGGATTTCCGGATCAAATGCCAGGATATTTTTCAGCGTCTGCCGGTATTTGGCATTTTCTTCCTGCTTCAGCATGTTCATAAATGCGCTATTGTAGACCCGGTGCATCCCCAGGGTACGGACAAAATAGCCTTCCATCAGCCAGAATGCTTCGGCAACCAACAGGGTGTCCGGAGCTTCGATCCTGATCCGATCAACCAGTTCCCGCCAGAATTCAATTGGAAAATGGCGATTGAACTCTTCCTGACTCATGGCATGATCGCTGCGTGATGGGACCCCGGCACCACCACCCGGTAACGGGTACCAGAGGCGTTGAAAATGTTTTTTGGCCAATGTCATCGCCGCATCGAAACGGATAATCCGGAAACGCCGGGCAACATCAATGATCAGTCGAATCATCGCTTCGCGGACTTCGGGCAGCAGGTAGTTCAGCTGGGCCGTATCATTCCAAGGCAGATGTGTCCCATCATTGCCATGATAGATGAAGCGAACTTCTCCAGTACGACGATGCTGATAACGGCAAACTACCGCCGCCTCGCTGTGATCAAAATAGCCATCCTCAATCTGCATCGAATAGTCGGGGGCTTCGCTCAGGTCAGGGCCACTGAAACGGTACCCAGGATAGGGAGGATGAGAAAGCTGGACAAACCAATCGGGATGTTCACGCAACAGAGCAGATTCTATCCCGGTGTGATTGGTGACGACATCACAGGCCAGATCCAGACCACGTTGCCGGCAGCGGTGGCGCAAATTCTCCAGAGCGGCATCACCACCAAGATCAGCAGCAATCCGGTAATCGTCAATGGCATAGGCAGATGCAGCAACCTGGAGTTGTCCGCTTAGGTTTTTTACTTTCAAAGATGCCTGTGACCGTTCCCATATTCCGATCAACCAGAGGCTGGTAAATCCATAGCTGGCAAGTTCATCCAGTTCTTCATCCGGGATTTGATTAAGGCTGCTGATCTGGCGCTGATATTTATGCGAAAGCTGAGCCAGCCAGACATAGGTTGATTTTGCCAACAGAACGGTTCGTGGCATCCAGTCATGGTCAATGGTGAAATCGGCATATTCCTCATTCATAAAAGCCGCAGGATCAAGAGGAATCGCTTCTGGCTCGCCCGGAAATCCCGGCTGGGAACCTTCTTTTTCATACTGAGAAAAAGCTGTAGCAATTCTATCGAGCAGATCTGCGGGCAATATTCCTGCCCAGGTCCGCCGCAGCAACTGCAATTGATCATAGAGCGTTAAACCCTGCTGTAGTGGCTCAAGCAACCGCGTCAAGAGAGATTGCGATTGCTGCGGAAAACCGTCATCAGCTTGCGGGAGAGCTTGGTCCAGAAGCTGTAACTGTTGTCGATAGTCCGTGAGTTCCTGTAGCTTCTGTTCCTCAGCAAAGAACAATTCATGAGTCGATTTGAGCGCCGGATTTTGACTTTGCGTATAGAGCAGAATGACTTCAAGCAACAAATCCTGGACTTGTTTTTCATCCTCCAGGGATAAAATCATCCGGGCCGGATCAGTCAATTCTAACTCAGTCGGAACGGCAGGAAAATACTTTATGAACGCGTAAAAAACAGTGTCCATGCTGGGTAAGTCAACTGTTTTGTCAGCAATCTCAGCTCGATTTTTCAGAACCCGGCAATGACGACTCCGCAGGAAGTGACCAGCAATCTGGCGCAGAACCTGATTCAGAGTTGCCAGAAGCTCTAATTCAGCGGCAGTCAATGGTGTATCTGACAACTTTCGCAGAGTGTCTGCCAGCAGATGCCGGAAAAAAGTTGGCTCTGGCCGCGGATCTTTCTGGAACTGTTTTGTCAATTCGGCCACAGTCCAAAGGTTGCGACCACATTGTACGCCCAGTGGATAATATGTTTTCGTGAAAGTATTCAGCATAACTTTGATACACTCGCAGAAAGTAGATGGCTAAGCAACAATTTCGATATACAAGGCGTAGTAGATTTTCCGGGGTGCAGGCCTACATAGAGTAGGTCAAAATCCGGAAAAACTGCTGCAACACTGTAGATCGGACTTTTTGCGACGCCATCAGTTTTCAATACTTACTTAAGTCAGCACGACGTAAAAATTCAGCGGCCTCTTCCGGGGGCGTCGGATTGATATGAAAACCAGACCCCCATTCAAAACCAGCGACCCGTGTCAGTGTCGGCACAAGCTCAATATGCCAATGATAATCAGAAGGAAGAGAGGCCCAATAATCCGGGCGTCCCCAGCGCAAATGCATTGGTGGTGCATTATGCAGAATAAATGAATAGGGAGGGTCGTTTAAGACCACCTGCATCCGCTGCAACGTATTACGTAAGGTTTCAGCCAATAACAGCAGCTGCTGATCTGTTTGAAGGGTAAAATCGTGACTATGATTCTGTGGAGCAATCATCAACTCAAAGGGGAATCTTGCCGCATAAGGGGCATAAACAAGAAAGTTGCCATCATCGCGAACCACTCTTACTTTTGCTGCCTTTTCTTGTCTAATCAAATCACAGATCAGACATCTCTCTTTCCTTTGATAATGCTCACGAGAGCTGCTCAACTCAATAGCCACAAGGGGTGGAACCATGGGCACGGCAATCAATTGAGAATGTGAATGCGGTATATTCGTTGGGACTCCCACACCATGATTTTTAAATATGAAGATGTATCGAAAACGGCTATCGTTACGCAGATCAAGCATTCGGGCCCGATAAGCCTTAAAAACCTCAACTATTTGTTCTACGGACAAATCACTCAGGCCTTTATCATGCTCAGGTGTTTCTATAATCACCTCATGGGCACCAACCCCATTCATCCGGTCGTAGAGCCCCTCTGCCTGGCTGTCCAACTCCCCTTCGACCCGCAGCGCCGGGAATTTATTTGGAATCGCCCTGACTTGCCAACCGGGTTTATTAGGTGCACTCCCGTCAGGACGGTGGGCATAAACTTCTGGAGGGGTTTTACCCTCATGGCCATTACAGAATGGGCATGAGGCTATTTCAACGACCTCCCGCTGTTGGAGAAAGTCCTGCGGCCGACGGCTTTGCCCTTGGGCAATGATTGCCCAGTTATTTTTCAAAGGATCCCAACGAAATTCAGACAAGTTTTTCATCCTTTCAGTGACCTAAATACTGACACACCAGAAAAAATAAAATAGATGGCCAGTAGGTGGTTAAGAAAAAATTTCGTCCCACAAGATGAGTAGGTGTTCAAGGGTGAAGGCATACACGTTGTATGTCAAGGTCTTGAAAAACCACGCAACACCGTGGGTCGGACATTTTTCGACGCCATCAAACTATCCAGTTATCTTCATCTAGAACAGACCCGTGAAAGCAGAAACTCGCATTTCCTTCTGTCGGCCAACGGCCGTTTTCGCGCCTGTTTTGCAGAGCATGACAACTCAGATTGACAATGTCTCCCACCTGCAACAGTAAAGCATTCAATGGCACTGCTAATTCCAGAATCTGTCCGCAAGTGCCAATCCCTGATGCTATCAGCTTTCCATCAGACAAAATCTGGAGCGTTTCCTCAGCAAAACTGTAATGTAGTTGAAAAAGTTCTTTAACGATCAGGCGGATTTCAAAATAGCCACCTTTTCCGCAAAGGTGCCTCAATAGTTCAGGCTGGTCAAAACGAAAATACAGCTGTTCCTGATCATAGCCATAATATAGTTCCTCCAGGGTTTTCCCACTGGCATACATTGCGCCACCAACAGACAGATCAATGCGCCCGGCAGCCAGCCACTCAAAATAATCACCAATCCGACCATCGATCTGCGGAGTAAAACAAGCCGTTGGTTCAAATCCAACCACTTTCTTTAGTCCTGGCTTAATTGCCTGGTGCAGACTTGCTGGAACCGGCAGCCCTTTCAGGTGATATAATCCCTCCAGGTGGCGCCTAAATAATCGATCAAAAATATCTGCCTGAGCCGTTGCATGCTCATCACCGAACCACCAAAACCAATCACTCCCCTCAGCTCGCAGCAGTTCTCGTACCAGTTCACTAAGGGGCTCCTCTGGATGTTCCAAGGCATGATTGACTTCATCAGCAATAATTTCTGTTCGGGTTTGCTGCAACAATTCCCAGGCTTGATTTTCCTCAGGGTGACCAATCCAGGTGGTAAAATCGGATCTGATCCAGGAACCAGCGGCCAATCGATTCAGCGGAACCGGTTCGCTCTTGGCTAAAGCAGCTTTGATAGTCGACATTTCCAGCTGCGGATCCTTCTGCAATGCCAGATAAAAATCCCGCAAAAAGGGATAACCGTTATCGGGATATCGTTCCCAGCAATTTTCACCATCCAGGATAATCGCCACAGTTCCTCCAGGGGCCCGAATGGCAATCCGCTGCAACCGCTTCAACAGGTCATTAACTGCCTCGGCGGTCTCCCAGCCGGCATAGAGAAAACCGATCCGATCGGACAGTTCACGATCCCGGAATAACAATGGCAAATCGCTGTATTGGTAGATCTTATACAGATCGCCGCGCATGGTCAGCCCGCCGTCAAGGCTTCGAGCGAGAATATCCTCATCCGTTGCCGCCCAGAGAGCGCCCTCTTCTTGCAACAACTTGACAGCTGCTGCACTGACACCTCCTTCAGCGGGCCACATGCCACGCTGCCGTTTGCCAAAAATTCGCTCAGCGGTTCGCAATCCTTCACGAACCTGCAGCCGCGCATCTTCTGGATGACGAAAATCAGCTGCGGGTAGCGGTAATCCCGGACTCGGTTCCAGAGCCGTGTGTAGATCACAGAGCAGTGGTAGAATCGGATGAGCATAAGGGGTGACAGAGATTTCTATTTGATCTGATTCTTCCAGTTGACGATGAAAGTCGAGAACCCGATTGATTTCGTCGTTACAACAAACCAGCAACTGCTGCTTTTGTTCTTCACGAAAAAATTCACCCTGCAACAAAAGATCAGCGACAATTGTCGATTTTCTACGTAGATGAGAACCGGTCCAGGCGAGCAGAAAACAAACTTGAAGATCGAGCAGATCCTGTTCGTTGAAATTTTTCGCATCAGGCTGAGGACCAACTCCGCGTAATTGATAGAGTTGGAGATAGCGATGGTTAGAAAAAATCTGCGTTTCTTCGTTGACGGAAAAAAATTGGTCAACCATAAACTGGCGCTCAGTGACAGACAATTCACTCGGGGATCGGGAGAGCAACTCCAGCCAGCGATCCCGATCTTCACCATTGGCATAACGCTCAAGCTGTTCAAGTAAAGACGGAACCAGATTGACGGTAACCCGAGCATCAGTCTCGGCAATAGTCTCCAGCATCTCACCGTAATCTTTCACCCCATGCAGCCAGGTCCAAGGAAGCAGGGTCTGCCCACTCACCGGATCTCGGTAATCGGGTTGGTGCATGTGCCAGAGGATACAAACCTTAAGGGGTTGAGTCTCTTTCGAATGAGCGGCAATAGTTGCCATTTTATTTCCTTTTCTTAACCTGTTTTTCTATGTCATCAGCAAATGATAATATTGAACTAAAAACGTTATTATAGCCAGAAATTGTCAGTTGGACAGTGAAATTATATCAGCTTTACGCAGATGATTCATTCCTCAGGTTAAGGCACTTGCACTGCTGCTCAGCAACTGGCATAGTCCCGCCCATGCGAACAAAAGCCTTTAATCTCTACTCAACCTACCTGAAACAACACTTCGGTGGAAGAGTCCACAAAATTTCGATTGATGCCGGATTTGGCTGCCCGAATCGCCAGGGTGGACGCGACGCTCACGGCTGTATCTTTTGTGATCCGGGAGGATCAGGTTCGGTAGGGATCGAACGCAGTGAGCCGATCGCCGTTCAAATGGAACGTGCCAAAGGGTTGATGCGGAGAAAATACCGGGCAAAGTGGTTCATCGCCTACTTTCAACCGTTCTCTAATACTTTTGCTCCGGTTTCACACCTGCGACACTGTTATGACCAAGCTTTAGCGGTGGAAGATGTGGTTGGCCTGGCGGTCGGCACTCGCCCCGATTGCCTGCCTGAGCCGGTTGTCGATCTGCTGGAAGAATATCACCAAAAGACCGATTTTTGGTTAGAGTTGGGTCTCCAGAGTATTCACGACAGATCCCTCGATTATCTGCAGCGTGGGCATGACTATGCCTGTTTCCTTGATGCGTACCAACGCGCTAAACAGCGCAACTTACGGGTTTGCGTTCATGTCATTCTGGGGCTTCCAGGCGAAAGTCGTGAGGAGATACTGGCAACAGCTGCTGAAGTCGCGCGGCTGAAAGTAGATGGCATCAAACTGCACCTGCTTCATGTCCTCAACGGCACTCCCCTTGGTGAATTATACAAACAAGGTCAGGTTCCGATGTTGGAAATGGCAGAGTACGTTGAGCTGGTAGTTGATTTTATTGAACTTCTGCCTACCGATACGTTGATCCACAGACTGACCGGTGATGGACCACGTGATATTCTACTGGCACCAATCTGGTCGATGAATAAGTGGGAAGTCCTCAACGCTATTGATGCTGAATTGGAACGGCGTGGTTCAAAGCAGGGCGACAAATATGAGAAGTGAAATCGGGAAGGAATCGGCATACGCCCCGCAGTAGCGGAGATAAGTTTCACCAGAGACCGCTCAGGAGCGGATGGTCGTGGACACTTCGATTTCTGGACTTTCCAAAGGTGGGGTTACCCCACTCCAGGAAATCAGCATTAACGACGCCCAAACAAGACTAATGAGTAAAATCACAAAACGAAACATGGCGCGCAATCTAGCAGAACAATTCGCCTGAATCAATAACTATATAACAGAATGTGAATAGAGAATGTTCGATCTCAACAGCCTCAACCCGCAACAACGTGAAGCCGTCACTCACAAAAAGGGTTCCTTGCTCCTTTTGGCCGGAGCCGGATCCGGGAAAACCCGGGTTATTACCTGCCGCATCGCCCATCTGAGGCAACAGGGTGTTCCAGCTGAACAAATTCTCGCCGTAACATTTACCAACAAAGCGGCTCGTGAGATGTCTGAACGAGTGCAAGAAATGGTTGGCCACAATGCCGCCAAAGGGATGGTGATCGCAACTTTTCACTCCCTGTGTGTCCGTATCCTCAAAGCCCATATTGATCGACTGGGCTTTAAAAAGAACTTTTCGATCTATGCCGCAGCCGATCAGCAACGCTTGGTGCGAGATTTACTGCGTGAAATCAGCTCAGAGACTAGTTCCGCAGATGCCGACCAGGTTCTCTGGCGAATCAGCACAGCAAAAAACCACCTGATTACTTCCAGCAGCTACCAACCCAGCGATCGGGATCCAATATCATCGCTGGTCGCCACAATTTATCCTCGCTACCAGAAGGCCCTTAAAGCTTACAATGCCGTAGACTTTGATGATCTGTTGATGTTTACGGTGCAGCTTCTTGAGCAACACGCCGATCTGCAAAAACATTATTGCGAACGTTTTCAATATCAAATGGTGGACGAATATCAGGATACCAATCCGGTTCAATACCGATTATTAAAATTACTGGCAAGCACTCATGGCAATCTTTGCGTCGTTGGTGATGACGATCAATCGATCTACGCTTTTCGTGGTGCTGACGTCGCCAATATCCTTGATTTTGAACAGGACTTTCCCGGCACCAAAGTGATCAAACTTGAACAGAATTATCGCTCGACCGGAAATATTCTTGCTGCTGCCAACGCCGTCATAAAAAATAATCTGAAGCGGAGAAAAAAGACCCTTTGGAGCGATAGTGGCGCGGGAACCAGAATCGGCTATCTGCTCTGTCAGGATAGTGAAGATGAAGCCTGCCAAGTGATGGAAAAGATTCATGCTGAAAAATATCGGGGCAAACTTAATTATGGCGACTTTGCCGTCCTCTATCGCACCAACAGTCAATCACGCGCTTTCGAAGAACAGTTACGCTATGAAAATATTCCTTACGTTTTGATAGGTGGTCAGCAATTTTTTGATCGCAAAGAAATCAAGGATGTTATCGCTTACCTGAAAATCATTCAGAACCCTGCAGACGAAGTCAATTTGCTGCGAATCCTTAACTATCCCAAACGTGGCATTGGCGAAGGCAGTATTGATCGAATCATCCGCTATTCTGCTGACAATAATATCTCCCTCTGGAATGTTCTACAACAGGTCAGTCGGGTTTCCGAAATGAATGATCGAACCACCACGGCATGTGGCTCTTTTGTCGAGCTGATCCAACGTTACCGAAAACGTTTTGGCCAACCGCTGCGACTGCTCGAAACGCTACAGGAACTCTTTGTCGAACTGAAATTAGCCGATGAGATCTATCGCCAGGAAAAAGATCCCCAGATTGCCCGGCGGCGAATTGAAAATCAGGAAGAGCTGCTGAACAGCATGTCGATCTATCTGGAGCGTACCGCCCAGCCTGATCTTTCCGGTTTTTTGGAAAGGATATCGCTGTATGACGACACTCCAGGAAAAAATGACAAAGAAAGCAAGCTGGCACTTGATGCAGTGACCCTGATGAGTTTACACTCAAGCAAAGGACTGGAATTCCCTGTGGTCTTTTTAACCGGACTGGAAGAAGGGTTTTTGCCACATAAAAAATCGATCTACGAGACTTTTGATATCGACGAAGAGCGGCGCCTCTGTTACGTCGGAATCACCCGTGCGAGGCAACAGTTGTTTCTTCTGGGAGCCCAGCAACGGCGTAAATATGGCAAATTAGAACAGCGAGAACCAAGTCGTTTTCTCAGTGAAATTCCGGAAGAGCTGTTGCATAAGGGAGAGGGTGAACAACTCGGTAACAATGCTCCGGAAGATGAGGCCGCTAGCGCCAGTAGTTTTTTTGATAATATCAGTCAGATGTTTGAGGATTAGTCAATTTCACAAATAGAGAAAAAATACTTAAGGAGGATATTTATGCCGATGATTAAAGTTACATTTCCCGGGGGGGCGATGGTTACATCGAATTTTGGAAAGTTTGAAGTTCCAACAGATCAGCCGTTAGAAGATGGTGGAACTGATACTGCTCCGGAACCCTACATGCTGTTTTTATCATCCATCGTCACCTGTGCCGGTTTTTATGTGCAACGCTTTTGTCAACAACGCGAGCTGCTCACTGAGGGGATGACGATGACTCTGGATATCGAACGCCACCCCGAGATGCGCCGGCTGGAAAAAGTAAAAATGGCCATCCAACTTCCCGAAGGGTTTCCGGTAAAGTATAAAAAGGCCGTTATTCGTGCTGCCGGAATGTGTTCGGTCAAAAAAGCGATTGCAGATCCACCGGACTTTGAAGTTATTACTGAATAACCGTCAGCGGTAGATATTGACCAGAAATGACCTTCAATATCTACCGCTAGCCATTTTTACGTGCATCTATCTGCCATCCCCATCTAAAAAATTCATAAATTATCTTTGCGTGGCCACTTGTTTAACGCAAAAGTGGTGATTAAATATAACTGTAAATCTTTTTTTTTGCCCTAGAAAAACCATCACGCACCCTGGAGGCAACCGGATGCATGACGTCATCATTATCGGTGGTGGAATCGTAGGCTGTGCCTTGGCTCGGGAGTTATCTCGATACAATCTGCGCCTGGC
>JASJGU010000029.1:0-3354 GCA_033791385.1 Desulfuromusa sp. | reverse complement strand
TTTTTAATCTCCTACATTTATAGCACAGACTTTACAGTAGTAAATAGCAAAACTAAATTTCAGATGTTACCGATTTTTTAAGTTGCTGCCTTAGAGATTTTGGCAGTTGTTTGATAGTGAGATGCGTTTTATCTTTAGTTTTAACGCTCGAAGCCCCCAACTAATGAAATTCAGCCTTCCCAAGAGGTGGACCATGCTTTTCAGCCGATTATCCCTTGGATGGACCGTAATAAGTATGCTGGTAATAGGATGGGGGCCGGCCTGGGGCGGGGAGGCGGCTATTCCGTTGTTAGAAGCGAGTGTCCGCCTGTCATCGGAGCTGGATTTTAGTGGTGAGCCGGTCCCACTGGATAATCCCGACGTGCGGGAACGCATGGAAAAGGAGTTGTTGCTGTCCCTCTGGGATCGCGATCAGGCCATTTTGTGGCTGAAGCGATCCACCCGCTATTTACCTGTGATCGAAGCCATGCTTTCCCGGGCCGGGCTGCCAGATGATCTGAAGTATATCGCTCTGGCCGAAAGCGCCTTGCGCCCACATGTCGGCTCACCCAAGGGTGCTATCGGTTTCTGGCAGTTTTTACCAGAAACCGGCCGTCGTTACGGTTTGACCGTCAATGATTCCATCGATCAGCGCAGAAGCCTGATCGCTTCGACCAAGGCCGCGATGGTTTATTTTTCCGAACTTTACGAAAAGTTCGGATCCTGGAGTCTGGCGGCAGCTGGATTCAACATGGGGGAGGAGGGCCTGCAGGCAGAAATCCTGGCCCAGGGTGTCAGCAACTTCTACCGCCTCTATTTGCCGCTGGAAACCCAGCGTTACCTGTTCCGGATCCTTTCGGCCAAACTGATTCTGAGCCAGCCTGAGCGTTACGGTTTTCACCTGCAGGACAATGATTATTATCCTCCCCTCAAGTTTACCAGCGTCGAATTGACCAGCTATGAAGAAACCAGCCTGACAGTGGTGGCGCAGGCGGCACAGACTGATTTCAAGCGGATCAAGGATTTGAACCCGGAGTTGCGCGGTCATTATCTGCCGGCGGGAACCCACACCCTGGCCGTCCCCGAAAACACGGCCTCAGGTTTTCAAGAGCGTTTCGACCAAATCCACCAGGAATGGAGTCAGCAGAGACAGGAGCGGATCTACATCGTTCAATCCGGTGATAATCTTTCGACTATCGCTGAACAATTCCGCGTTCCTCTGGCCGCAATCCTGATCTGGAACCGTATCGATCTCAACGGCGCGCTGCATCCCGGCGATCGTCTGATTATTTATCCGGCTGAAAGGCGTACTGACAGTCCCTGAAATCAACTCTCCTTTTGTCGGGCCTAACAAAAAAAACGCCCCGAAAATTTCAGGGCGTTTTTAACTTTTGTGTGTATGGACTCCCATCAAAGGAGCCAAATTTGGGTCACCTTGTTACTGCGATCCAAGCATTTTCGTCTTTTATTGTAATGGGTTTTCCCTTAAGGAGTATGGTGGCTCAGAGACTGGCATAATATCTTCCTCCTGTGCGTTTGAGGTGCTTAAATCATAACACAAAAGTTGGGGGAGAGGGGCTGGATTCAATGAAATAATTTATGTTGCCCACGCCAATTGAGGGATATTTAATTATTTCTTTGTCTCAACCTGTTGCCGGGAGTGAAATTTACCTTGACGAGCCAACATCCAGGCCGGATATTCCAGCGGTATTTGGCTGATTTCGTCGAGAGCCACAATAGCGCAGGAAATGACTGACACGACTATTGAAAAAGCTGCGATCAGGGGCTCATCCCGCGTTTTTTTCTGTTGTCTTGGCGTGGCTTCGTTGGGGGCTCCGAATTTTCTCGGATCCATTTGGACTTGAGTTTAATCAGGAAAAATAGCAGACAGGGGCACTTTAAGCGAGTATCCTATTTATCTTTATCTGCGGTTTAAGGGCAATAACTGGCTGGGAAGATATATTCCGCTATCACGATAGGTCGGAATTCAGCAAGGAATCGGTGAAGTCGCGTTTGACACCGCAAGTCAATATCTCATTCAAGAGAGCATAGTTTATGAATATTATTTATACTCTCGACCTGATCGGCACCGCAGCTTTTGCTGCTTCCGGAGCCTGGGTTGGCGTACGCAAATAGATGGATCTGCTCGGTGTGCTGGTGTTTGGCGTGGTGACAGCGGTTGGCGGCGGCACTCTACGCGACCTGCTTCTCGGGGATATCCCTCCCTTCTCACTGAGGAATGAAACATATCTCTATCTATCCATTATTGTTTCTCTGATCGTCTTTTTTAGCCGTCACAATTTCAAGATGGTTGAAAAACCACTACTTTATTTTGATGCAATAGGTCTGGGTACCTTTGTTGTGATCGGTACTACGAAAGCACTTGATTTTCAAATGGGATGGCTCATTGCAGTTCTTATGGGTGTTACGACCGGCACCGTTGGTGGTGTCATGCGTGACGTTTTGGCCAATCAGATCCCGCTGATTCTGCGCCATGAAATTTATGCTTCAGCCTGTATTGCCGGAGGAATTCTCTTGGTTCTTCTCGAGTATATCGGTACGGCTCGGCCGGTCGCTGCTCTGCTTGCTGCCGGCCTGGTTATCGTTGTTCGACTGCTTGCAATTCGCTATGACTGGGCGTTGCCAAGATCATAGGCATGCATAAATTAACAGGCTTTTGATGCCCCTTTACTTGCTGGGTCATTGATTTCTAGTTATATTGGGATGTCGCTATTGTAGCAGAGAATTAAAAGTTGGAATTTAATATGGTGTCCAAAAAAGTGTATACAGATAGACCCATGCCCGAATATCGCCATCTCCCTTTCCAGAACGCCCATCCATTTTTGGACGAAGATGGCCATTCCTATGGTGAAAAATTGTTACCACCTGACTCCTTTACTGCAGATGATTGGCAGCATTGCGAAGCTTATCTCTACAGTATTGATCTCTTTAACCACGGTTTCTGGTGGGAAGCACATGAGCGGCTCAAGTTTGTGAGTATTGGTGCTGGCCGGGAATCGAAGACGGGGCAATTTGTCCAGGGGTTGATTCAAATTTCTGCAGCACTGCTTAAACATTTTATGGGGGAAGACGAGGGGGCAGTAACTCTGGCTGAATTGGGGTCGGGTAATCTGCAGAGAGTTGAAGGTGTCTACCTTGGGGTAGATGTTGCGACCCTGATTGTTCAGGTGCAGGATTGTCTTAAAACTGGGGATGCAAACTATCCGCGAATCTGTTTAAAGCAATAGCTTTTTCAATTCCCAGGTGGCCTAAAGGTTAGCTTCTCGCGCCGATATACACTCATATTTCCCCATCTCAAATTCACGGCAAATCCAGGGTCGAGTCTCATAGATCGTGCAAAGCAGAGTCTCTCGG
>JASJGU010000028.1:0-4561 GCA_033791385.1 Desulfuromusa sp. | reverse complement strand
GTTGTAGCGTTTTCCATGACTTCGACATACTGGTGTATGTCTTCACCCCTGGAAAAACACTATGCCTTGCCGGATGAAATTTTTGCGTAGCCCTCGTATTAATAATGTATTTAGTTATCACATAATTACTTAAAAGGCATAAATAATGAGTGATTGGATCACCTTCGCCCTGCCAAAAGGGCGGATCATGCAGGATTCGATGGAGTTGTTCAGCCAAGTTGGCATTACTTGCCCGGAAATGAACGAAAGCAGCCGTAAGCTGGTTTTTGAGAATCCTGAGCATAAATTCCGTTTTATGGCGGTGCGTGCGACCGATGTACCGACTTATGTCGAATATGGTTGTGCCGATTTGGGTGTGGTTGGAAAAGACACCCTGCTTGAACAAGGAAAAAATCTCTACGAACCGCTTGATCTCAAATTTGGTTATTGCCGGTTGGTAGTCGCAGAACCGAAGTCGTTGCAAAAATCAGACAATCCTCTCAATTGGTCAAATATCCGGGTTGCAACCAAATATCCAAATATCACCGAACGTTATTTTGCTGCCAAGGGAGTGCAGGTAGAGCTGATCAAGCTTTATGGTTCGATTGAATTGGCACCATTGGTTGGTTTGTCGGAGCGGATTGTCGATCTGGTTTCCACCGGGGGGACGCTCAAGGCCAACCATATGGTCGAGGTTGAAACCATTGCTGAGGTGACCAGTCGGCTGATCGTTAACCGTGCCAGTTTGAAAACCAAGCATCAGCGGATCAGCAAAATTATTGATGATTTGGAGAAGGTTATCGGCGATGAAGTCAAAATTTCACAGTAGATCTCGGAGCTCTTTATGATGCGAATTTTAAAGTTCAGTGATACCGATTTTGCTCAGCAGTTTCAGAGAATCGAAGGGCGAGCTGAAGAAGTCCCTGGTGAGGTTGAGGAAACTGTCAAAACTATTATCGCCGCTGTCCGTCAGCGTGGTGATGCCGCACTGTTCGAGTTAAGCAAAAAGTTTGACCGGATTGATTTGACCATCGATAATGTCGAAATCAGTGAAACTGAAATTGATGCTGCCATGGCTGCCGTTAGTGCTGAATCGCTGGCCGCATTGCAACTGGCAGCTGATCGGATTGCTACCTATCACGCCAAACAGAAACAGGAAACCTGGCTGTCGACGGATGAGGATGATGTCCTTCTCGGGCAGCTGGTACGCCCCCTTGATCGAGTTGGTATCTATGTCCCAGGGGGCAAGGCTGCCTACCCCTCATCGGTGCTGATGAATGCTGTTCCTGCCAAAGTTGCTGGTGTTGCAGAAGTGATCATGGTAGTGCCGATGCCGGGCGGGGAAGTTAATCCACACGTGCTGGCGGCGGCAAAAATAGCTGGAGTTGATCGGATCTTTAAGCTTGGTGGCGCTCAGGCGGTTGCGGCTCTCGCTTATGGAACAAAATCGGTGCCACGGGTCGATAAGATTACCGGGCCGGGAAATATCTACGTGGCAACTGCCAAGCGGTTGGTGTTTGGCCAGGTTGATATTGATATGATTGCCGGGCCGAGTGAAATTCTGGTGATCAATGACGGTAGTGGAAATGCTGCTCATATCGCTGCCGATCTGCTTTCGCAGGCTGAGCATGATGAGCTGGCCTCTGCCGTTTTGGTGACAACTTCTGAGAAGATGGCGGTCGCCGTACAGGAAGAAGTTGAAAAGCAACTGCAGCAGCTCAGTCGCGAAACTATTGCACGTCAGTCAATCGAAGATTTTGGAATGATTATTCTGGCGGAAAATCTTGATGCTGCCATCAATTTTTCTAATCGGATTGCTCCTGAACACCTTGAGTTGGCGATTGATAATCCTTTTGATATTTTGCCTAGAATCCGTCACGCCGGAGCGATCTTTATGGGGCACAACACTCCGGAAGCTGCTGGTGATTATCTGGCAGGCCCAAATCATACCCTGCCGACTGGCGGAACGGCTCGTTTCTTTTCGCCGTTATCTCTGGACGATTTTGTTAAAAAGTCGAGTATTATTTCGTTGTCTGAAAGTGGGTTGCGGCGGCTTAGCAATGAAATAGTTCATATTGCTGAGCTGGAAGGTTTGGAGGCTCATGCTAAATCTGTTTCTATCCGGTTGCAGAAATAACATATTCACTTGGAGTTTATTATGACTCGCATAGCAAAAATTGACCGTGAAACCAAAGAAACCAATATCAGTATCGAGCTCAATCTGGATGGTTCAGGTCAACATCATATTGAAAGCCCGGTACCTTTTTTCAACCACATGCTCTCTGCTGTCGCCCGACATGGTTTTTTTGACCTGACGGTCAAGGCAACCGGTGATATTGAAATAGATGCTCATCATACTGTTGAAGATCTGGGCATTGTTCTGGGAGAGGCATTTAAAAAAGCCCTGGGAGATAAAGCTGGGGTACGTCGTTTTGGCCGTGCAACCATGCCGATGCACGAAGCCCTGTCCTCGGTGGTTATCGATTTTTCCGGGCGCCCATTCCTGGTGTTCAATGTTGATCTGCCCAAGGCAAAAGTTGGCGAATTCGATACCGAACTGGTTGCCGAGTTCTTTGTTGCTTTTTGTAATCATTCCGGGGCGAACATCCACGTCAATTTGGCTTACGGTGAAAATCTTCATCATATCATTGAAGGGATTTTCAAAGCCTTTGGTCGCGCGTTGGATGAGGCTACTGGACTCGATCCGCGTATCCACGGGGTATTATCGACCAAAGGAAAACTTGAATAGCTATGATCAATATTATTGATTATGAGATGGGCAACCTGCGCAGTGTCGCAAAGGCATTTGAAAAGCTTGGTTTTGCTGTACGAGTCAGTGCTGACCCGAACGATATTAAAACGGCTGATAAAGTGGTTTTACCTGGAGTCGGGGCTTTCCGTGATTGCATCCATAATTTACGCCACGGTGGATTTGTCGAACCGTTATTACAGCATATTGATGCGGGCAAGCCAATGCTCGGAATCTGTGTTGGAATGCAGATGCTGTTCGATGAAAGTGAAGAGTTCGGTCGGCACCAGGGGTTGGGTTTGATTCCTGGAAAGGTGGTTCGTTTCCCCTCCGAGATGGTAGAAAACGGTGAACGACTCAAAGTGCCGCACATGGGCTGGAACAATATCGATATCCGGCAGAAGTCGCCACTTTTCCATGATATCGAAACGGATAGTTTTCTCTATTTTGTCCATTCCTACTATTGCGCCGCAGAAAACCAGGACGATATCTCTGCCAGTTGTCGTTATGGCGAGGTCGAATTCTGTGCATCTATCTGGCGTGATAATATTATGGCTACGCAATTTCATCCGGAAAAAAGTCAAGCAGTTGGTCTGAATATTTTTACCAATTTTGGAGAATTATAAGGTGATTATTTTACCTGCAATTGATCTTAAAGAAGGTCGCTGTGTCCGGTTGGAGCAGGGCCTGATGGACAAAGATACCATCTATAATGACGATCCCGCAGCTCAGGCTCTCCTTTGGCAAGAGCAAGGAGGGGAATTTCTCCATATTGTTGATCTGGATGGTGCTTTTGCCGGTGTTCCGAAAAATAAATCTGCAATCCAGTCAATTGTCAAAGCTATCGATATTCCTTCAGAGTTGGGTGGTGGAATTCGTGATCTGAAAACTATCGAAGCGTATCTTGATTTAGGGCTCAATCGAGTCATTCTTGGAACGGTTGCTAAAGAGAATCCGGAATTAGTCAAAGAGGCCTGTCGTAAATTTCCCGGTCAGATAGTTGTCGGTATCGATGCAAAGGACGGTCTGGTGGCTGTCCGTGGCTGGGCTGATGTGACCGATAAAAAAGCGACGGAAATGGCCAAAGAAATGGAAGGTTTTGGTGTCGAAGCAATTATCTATACCGATATCTCCCGAGATGGGATGATGCAGGGGCCAAATATAGAAGCGACCAAAGCTCTGGCAGAAGCAATCAATATCCCCGTTATTGCCTCCGGAGGCTTATCAACTCTGAATGATATTCGTAATTTATTAAAGATCGAATCCTCAGGGGTGAGTGGCGTTATTACCGGAAAAGCAATTTACTCTGGCGCGATTGATCTGCGTGAAGCCGTTGCCTTGACTCAGGGAGGCAACTGATGCTGACCAAGCGAATTATTCCCTGCCTTGATGTCAAAGATGGTCGGGTCGTCAAAGGGGTTAATTTTGTCGGTTTGCGCGATGCTGGAGATCCGGTTGAAGCGGCGGAAGCTTATAGCGAACAAGGTGCTGACGAACTCACTTTTCTTGATATCACTGCCAGTAGTGATAACCGCGGTATTATTCTTGATGTTGTCGCTAAAACGGCTGAACGAGTTTTTATGCCACTGACCGTTGGGGGAGGGGTGCGGGAGATAGCTGATATCCGCAATCTGCTCAATGCCGGAGCGGACAAAGTTTCGATTAACACCGCAGCAGTACAAAATCCTGAATTTGTCCGTAAAGCAGCAGAGCGTTTTGGGAGCCAGTGCATTGTTGTGGCGATTGATGCTCGTCGAGTACCTTGCTCTCAGCCACAAGCGTGGGAAGTTTATACCCATGGCGGACGTAAGGCGACCGGAATTGATGCCATCG
>JASJGU010000027.1:0-5340 GCA_033791385.1 Desulfuromusa sp. | reverse complement strand
GGTGAGGGGTATGTCCCTAAACTCTATAATTTGGGCGGGCTGGGCTGGTAAAAAGCGCGCCTTAAAGCCCGTGCTGCCGTTGAAGAGTTGGCGCGACAACTGTTGGAACTGTACGCAAAACGAGAACTGCGCCAGGGTTTTGCCTACTCTCCCCCAGATCAGTTATTCCGTGAATTTGAAGCGACCTTTCCCCATGAAGAAACAGTAGACCAGCAACAGGCGATTGATGACATTCTGGAGGATATGCAATCGACCAAGCCGATGGATCGTCTGATCTGCGGGGATGTTGGTTACGGCAAAACCGAGGTTGCGCTGCGTGCCGCAGTCAAAGCGGTTCTGGACAGTAAGCAGGTCGCAGTGCTGGTGCCGACAACGATCCTGGCAAGCCAGCATTGGGAAAGTTTTCAGCAACGTTTGCAAGACTTTCCTATCCGGGTCGAAATGGTTTCGCGTTTTCGTTCAAGCGTCGAAAACCGAAAAACTCTGGAAGCTGCCGCTGCGGGTAAAGTTGATATCCTGATCGGAACCCACCGTTTGTTACAACGCGATGTTCATTTCAAGGATCTGGGATTACTGGTTGTTGACGAGGAGCAGCGCTTCGGTGTCAGCCATAAAGAAAAGCTGAAACAGCTCCGTGCCGAAGTTGACATCCTGACCCTGAGCGCGACTCCAATCCCCCGCACCCTGCATATGAGCATGACCGGAATGCGCGATCTATCGGTGATTGAAACGGCACCGGTTGATCGACTGGCAATTCGCACCTATGTCACCCGCTTCGATGATGAACTGATCCGTCAGGCGATCCTGCGCGAACTGCGCCGAGGTGGGCAAATCTACTTTGTCCATAACCGGGTGCAGACGATTGAGGCCATGGCGGAACAGTTGCGCCAACTGGTCCCTGAAGCGATGGTTGCTGTCGGTCACGGGCAGATGGTGGAAAAAGACCTGGAACAGGTGATGCTCGATTTTATTGCTGGTAAAAGCAACTTGCTGGTCGCCTCGACCATCATCGAAAACGGTCTCGATATTCCCCGTGCCAACACCATGATTATTAACCGTGCAGATCGTTTCGGCCTTTCACAACTTTACCAGTTGCGTGGTCGGGTCGGACGCAGTGACCGCCGCGCCTATGCCTACCTGTTGATCCCCGGAGAGGCGGCTTTGACGCGTGATGCCCGTGAACGACTGCGGGTGTTACAGGAGCTTACCGAGTTAGGGGCTGGATTTCGCATTGCCAGTCATGATCTGGAGCTGCGCGGTGCCGGTGACCTGCTCGGTGGTAAACAATCGGGACCAATTGCAACGATTGGGTTTGAGCTCTACACTGAACTCCTCGAAGAGACGATCGATCGTTTACGCGGCAAGGAACGTGAAGAGCGAATTGATCCTGAGATCCGTCTTGGATTATCCGCTTTTCTGGCAGAAAAATATCTGCCTGATCCCAATCAACGGCTGCAGTTCTACCAACGTATGGCTGGTGCCGAAAATGATGAGGAACTGTTTGATCTGGTAGAGGAACTACGCGACCGTTATGGCGAACCCCCGGTTGCGGGCGAAACGCTGATTGCAACCATGCGGCTGCGTATTCTGTTGAAAAAGCTCTGTGTTGAACTCCTGGAATATGATGGTCAGCGGCTCAGCTTATTATTTCATTCATCAACAAAAATGGACCCCAAGTTGATTCGCCAACTGGTGACCGAGCAACCAAATAAATATCGCCTGGGAGCTGACTTCAAACTCAGTATTACCCTTGGTCGTTTAGCGCAAGGAGAGCTCCTGGTCGGGGTGAGAAAAGAATTGCAACTATTTTTCTGACTATGCTAACTATAGCGGCTCAGTCACCGCTACAACGGAGCACAAAAGGTCTTAAGTTTGGGGATTTTTTCAGTCTTATTAGCCAGGATTCTGGCACTGTTTTTTTTGCTGATGCTGCTATCCTGTCAACAACAGGAGCAACAACCGCTGCCCCCTTTGTTGGAAGTTGGACAACGGCAGTTGACCCTGCAACAATTTGAGCGGGAGTTGAAAGATGCTTACCCTGACATTTCCGATCTGACCAGCCAGGAGCAGCTGCAACTCAAAGGACAACTGCTTAAACAACTCATTGACCGTGAGTTGATCCTCGGCGAAGCAAACCGGTTAAATGTCCAGCTGACACCGGATGAATTTGATGCAGCCATGATCGAAGTGCGCGGCAACTACACCGAAGAGGAGTTTACTGACGTTCTGCAGCAGACAGGCAACATTCCAGAGCGTTGGATTGCTGCTTTAAAGCTGCGGCTGTTGACAACTAAAGTCAGCGCCGCGGCACTGATCTCGCAAGTGCAGGTCAGTGACAAAGAAACTGAGGACTACTACAAAAAACATCGGGAAGAATTTCGTCGGCCCGTTGAAATTCGCGCCCGACAGATGCTTTTTAAGACTCGTGACGAGGCAAATAGAATTCTGAAACTGCTTAAAGATGGGGGCGACTTTGCTACTTTGGCAGGGCAATATTCACAGTCGCCAGATCGGGAAAACGGTGGGGATCTCGGTTATTTTTCGCCCGGCCAATTGCCGATAGAATTCGATGCAGTGTTGTTCAAACTTCAAGTTCGGCAAGTGAGTGATCCGGTTGCAAGTCCTTATGGTTTTCATCTTTTTTTGATTGAAAGAAAACGCAAAGCAGGGCTTCGCCCCTACGCGGCGGTTAAAGCTGAAATAGCGGCAAAACTGTACCAGCAGAAAGAAGAGGCAGCCTTTCATCAGTGGCTGGAAAATTTACAGAAATCAACCGAAACAAATATCAATTGGGATCAACTTCAGCCACCATCTGAATAGTGGCTATGCGGAAACTTTGGCTGGATACGGTTAGGCCTCTTTTCCTATAAGGATTCATGGTTATGGAACGTATTTTTTTCACTTTTCTTCTCTTTCTGCTGCTGACAGTCTCTTCGGTTACGGCAAAAACCATCAATAAGGTTGCCGCTGTCGTCAATAATGACATTATCAGTGTCTTTCAGCTTGATAAAGCTGTGGTTGCGGCACTAGCTAAAAATCCAAACCAGAATGAGCTAACCCCTGAGCAGTTTGATCAGATGAAGATTCAAGTTCTTAACAAAATGATCAGCGATCAGCTACTGGATCAACAGATCAAAAAACTGTTCCTGACTGTTGCAGAAGAGGAATTAAATGGGGCAATTGAAGATGTTCAGCTTAAAAATGGACTCACCCCTGAAACTCTGGAGCAAGCCATTGCGGCACAGGGCCTGACCATGCCGGAATATCGAAAACAGGTTGAAAAAGAAATTCTGCACTATAAATTATTAAGTCGTGAAGTTAATTATAAGGTTCTGGTCACTAACGGCGAGGTTCGCGCTTACTTTAACGACCATATTGATGAATACGTGGCTGAACCAACAATTCAGTTTAATCGGATCAGCTACGCAATCCCGGTCGGCAATGAAGAACAGAGGGCAGAACTTCTCAAGCAGGTTAACATCACACGCGATCTGCTCTTGAATGGTGAAGACTTCAACGAGGTACTGGCAGGTCAGGGTGCTTCTGCCACTGGTGGTGATATGGGTCAATTGGTTGAGGCCGACCTGGCGGCACCGTTGCAACTTGCTTTTATCGGCTTAGCGGCAGGGGGAGTCAGTCAGCCGATTGAGCTGAATGGTCAGATCCATCTCTTTCAAATAACCAGCAGAACTGTTGCCGGTGGCAACATGTTTGACCAAGTCAAAGATGAAATTGAAGAACAACTGAAGCGTGAAAAAACTGACATCCGTTTTATAGAATGGCAAGATGAGCTGCGCAACAATGCTCATATTGACATTCGTATTTAAATTTTCGGAAAAAAACGTAACTTCAGCAAAACCGGGACAGTCCCGGTTTTACAAACAGCTGTGCTGAAGTTACAAAATAACCACGAGATTGTCTCCAAACTGCTAAATTTCCGCTGTTTAGCTCCATAATCACAAAACCATTTTCACACCAGCGCTTGTCTCCCCGTTAAAGCTTCCGCTATACTGTTCCATTACACAAATTGAAAAAAGCGAGATTTCTGAAAATGCAGCCACTCCTTCTTACCATGGGTGATCCGACCGGAATCGGTCCTGAATTGATTGTTAAGGCTCTGCTGAATCAATCTTTTGAGCAGATCAACCGCCCTGTGCAAATTGTTGGAGACGTTGGTGTCCTCTGCGGTGCCGGAAAAATCTTTGGCTGTGAAGGAACATCTGAGCAGCTGGAAAGCGGGCTTTTTTCGCTTCGTTTTATCAATAATAAGCTGATCGTTCACTCCTGTTCCGAGTTGGCTATATCGTCAGTTCACTATGGTCAACCAGGTATTGCTTGCGGCAAAGCAATGGCAGATTATGTTGAATATGCTATCACTCGCTGTCTCGATAAAAGCGCCGCTGGCATAGTGACTTGCCCGATAAATAAAGCTGCAATCAACGCCGCTGGATACCATTTTCCCGGCCATACGGAACTGCTTGCGGAACGGTGTGGTGTTGAGAAGGTTGTGATGATGCTGGCTGGTGAACAGTTAAGGGTCTGTCTGGTGACCACCCATCTCGCCTACCGGGATGTCCCCGCCAGATTGAGCCATGAGGAGATTCTGCAGACAATTCGGATAACAGCAAAAGCACTGCGACAGCAGTTTGGCATTCAACAGCCACGCCTGGCAGTTCTGGCGTTGAATCCCCATGCCAGTGAAAATGGTCTGTTTGGTGATGAAGAGCAGCGCATTATCGCCCCGGCAATCACAGCAGCTCAAGCAGAAGGGATTTCAGCTGACGGACCACACAGTGCCGACACCTTGTTTCACTTTGCCGTAAAGGGGGCTTATGACGCAGTGATATGTATGTATCACGATCAAGGCTTGATCCCCCTCAAGCTGCTCCATTTTGATGATGCCGTTAATGTCACCCTGGGATTGCCGATTGTCAGAACCAGTGTTGATCACGGCACCGCCTACGATCTGGCCGGAACCGGAACAGCGAATACTGCGAGTCTGGTCGCTGCCTTGAAGATGGCGGAACAGATGGCAGACAATCGAAATAGCTGACCAAGCCTTCTCCATGAGGGAGAAGGTGGCTGAAAGTCGGATGAGGGAAAAAAGCACCCGTCCGCCCCCTCACCCTGGCCCTCTCCCTGATGGAGAGGGGAAATCTCAAGACATAGTGGAAAATTCAAAATGATGATTGATAAAATTAAAATTCGCGGCGCACGCGAACACAATCTGAAAAATATTGATATCGACATTCCCCGCGATCAACTGGTGGTGATTACTGGGGTTTCCGGTTCCGGGAAAAGCACTCTGGCGTTTGATACCATTTATGCTGAAGGGCAGCG
>JASJGU010000026.1:0-4899 GCA_033791385.1 Desulfuromusa sp. | reverse complement strand
ATCCTGGCGGACGAACCTACCGGCAACCTGGATTCCCAGAATGGACAGGAAGTCATGGAGATGCTGACACAGCTGAACAAACAGGGCACCACCATATTGATGGTCACACACTCACCCGCCCATGCGGAGTATGCGAGACGTGATATCTCGCTGTTCGATGGCGAGGTCTTAACCGAGAATCTGAAGAAAATCTAGGCAAGATATGAGCCCGATACACGCGCTCAGATACCAGTAAACAGGATTCAATACGATGTTCAAAAATTATTTAATGACGGCTTTGCGAAACATCAACAGGCAAAAAATGTACTCCGTGTTGAATATTTCCGGCCTGGCTGTTGGCCTGGCGGCCTTTATATTGATCATGTTATATGTTCAGAATGAGCTGAGTTTTGACAGGTATCACCACAACTCGGACCGCATCTACAGGCTCGTGAGGGATGGACGCACTTTGACACCGCCGCCGCTGGGCCAGGCTTTGGCGGATAATTTTGCCCAGGTCGAGGCAGTTGCCCGCATCATACAAGACAAAAACACGCTGATCTCGCGTGGGGACAGTCATTTTCTTGAAAATGAATTCTATTGGGCGGGTGCTGACATATTCAAAGTATTCACCATGCCATTTGTTCTTGGCAATCCGGAATCTGCCCTACGGGAGCCTTCCTCCATCGTTATTTCCCAAAGCGCTGCAAGGAAATATTTTGGTGATGAGACCCCACTCGGCAAGACGCTGAATATCAATGACAAAATGGATTACAAGGTAACCGGTGTGTTTGTCGACATGCCCGCCAATTCACATTTCGTCATGGATATCGTGGTTCCTTTCGATGACTACTTCAAACTCAGTAATGCTGATATCACGAAGTGGACCAGCAATTATGTGTATACCTACTTTTTATTACGCGAAGGTGCGGATCCTGCGCTATTGGATAGTGAAATTCACCGGCTCATCGAGGTGCCTTTATTTGAGAAATTCGGTGCACCCAAGCCCTGGCCGCAGATGTATTTCACCCAACCGATCCTGGATATCCATCTGAAATCGCATCGCATGCAGGAGATATCAGTCAACAATGACATGAAATACATCTATCTCTTTTCATCCATTGCCCTGCTGATTCTTTTCATAGCCTGCGTTAACTACGTGAACCTGGCAACCGCCAGGTCCATCCGGCGAGGTAAGGAAGTAGGTATGCGAAAGGTGGTCGGAGCGCGCAGAATCCAGTTGGTCCAACAGTTTCTCGGGGAATCCTTTTTTATCATTCTACTGGCCTTAAGTTTGAGCCTGCTGATCGTCAACCTGGTTTTGCCGTTATTCAGCAATATGGTGGAACGACAACTCAGCATGCAGGCAATGACTGAACCGCCGTTTCTCTTGGGGCTTGGTTTGACGGTTATGGTTGTCTCTCTGTTCGCTGGGGGCTATCCCGCGTTGAATATGTCAGCTTTCAAACCCATCTCGGCTTTGACCGGGGTTTTGGCCAAGGGTGCTAAGGGCCGGAATCTGCGTAATATCCTGGTGCTGTTTCAATTTTCGATTACCACCGTTCTGTTTATATGCACCCTGACGATCAATAGACAGCTCGATTTTGTTAATCGGGTTGATGTTGGATATGACAAGAACAACATCATCACCCTGAGGATTCGGGACAGCAATGTTCGCCGGAATATCGAGACGCTTAAGGCTGGTTTACTGAAAAATCCGGATGTGGTCAGCGTTGCGGCTTCCGGCAGCTTGCCCAACAACATCGATGGTTTTACTTCAAAAGCCCTGAACCCCAAGCTGCCCGATGAAGAGACCACGATCTTCTACAATACCGCCGATTACGATTTTGTCGACCTCTATGACATTCAAATAGTGCAGGGCAGAAATTTCTCCCGTGAGCATGCCTCCGATGAACAAGGTGTATTCCTGGTGAACGAGGCGGCAGCCAGAGCCGGTGATTGGGAATCACCGCTGCAACAGAAACTCACGCACTGGAGCGGTGAAACCGGGCAGGTTGTTGGTGTGATGAAAGATTTTCATCTGCATTCCCTGCACAGCGCGATTGAACCACTTTATATCTTTCTGGCTCCGCAAAACTTTTCTTACCTGTCAATTAAAGTGAAGCCCGGCAATATGCCTTCGAGCATTGAATATATCCGGGGGATCATGAATCAATTCTCACCCAATTTTCCCTTTGAATATTCGTTCTTTGATGAAGAGTTTTCCCGTGCTTATCACCCGGAACAGCAAATGGTTAATATCTTCAGTTCATTCGCCCTTTTGGCCATTGTTGTTGCGTGCCTGGGTTTACTTGGCCTGTCTGCATTTGCCGCGCAGCAGCGCACAAAGGAAATAGGATTACGCAAGATATTGGGTGCTTCTGTCTCCAGGATCACGGTTTTGCTTTCAAAGGAATTTGTGCGCTGGGTGGTTTTGGCCAACTTTATTGCCTGGCCCGTTGCCTATCTCGCGATGGATTTATGGTTACAAAACTTTGCCGTACGCATTGATCAGAGTTTTATGCTTTTTCTATTTTCAGCGTTATTGGCGTTTGTGATTGCAATACTGACCGTCAGTGTGCTGTCGGTTAAGGCCGCTGCGGCCAGCCCTATTAAAGCCTTGAGGTGTGATCAGTAAATGAGAGACATGGGTGTCCTGACTTTTGCGCAAGTAAACAGGATTACGCAAGATTTTGTGTGCTCTGCAAGCGGAGGTTTCCATCCAAAGGCACCGGCTTGTCCAGCGTCAGAGCTGACAATAATGGTTGGCTATCTTGGTCTTTACGAAATGTATGATGGAGAAAAAAGTGTTCAAAAATTACCTCGCCACGGCGGTTAGAAACCTGTTCAGAAATAAGCTTTATGCCGTGATTAACATTGGTGGATTGGCCGTTGGTCTGGCAGCGTGTATTTTGATCTTCATATTCGTTCGCAACGAGATGTCTTACGACAATTTTTGGGTGGACGCAGAAAATATTTACCTTCTTGAAGTCGAGGTTGGTGTTCCCGGGCGTCTGCCGGAAACCTTTGCGATCACCAGTGCCCCGGCCAAGGCGGCACTGGAGAAGGATTTTGCGGAAATTCAAGAGGTTACAAGATTTTTCCCCAGGCAGTTGGTAGTGAGCCAGGGAGATGTTAATTATTTCGAACAGGTTACCTTTGCGGACGAGAATTTTTTTAAAATTTTTAAAATTCCATTTGTCATGGGAAGTCCTGAGGCCACTCTTGGTGATACAGCCTCAATTGGTATTTCAGAGGCCATGGCCGAAAAATATTTTGGTGCGGACAGTGCCATAAACCAAACAATCAATCTGACAGTAGGCGGGGCTAAAAAAGTTTTCCGGGTCGCGGGAGTTTTTTCGGACCTGCCACAAAATACGCACCTGGCTCTGGACATGATTGTCCTGTTGAACCGAGCTGACTTTCTGTCACCTGATGGATCCACTTTTTTGGATGATTGGGGCAACACCAGCCTTTACACCTACATCAAGTTTCTTCCTGATGCGGATGTCGCTTCTCTGGAGGCTGAACTGGATGCCTTTGTCGACCGGAATGTTCCGCAAAGTCTGGTTGATATGATTGGTTTTCAGATGAGTGAAGTTCTCAACCATTACCTTACACCGCTTGGTAATATTTATCTTGGGGGAGCCCAATCCGGCAGATTGACACCGGCTGGAGATGCGTCGGCAGTTAAGTCTTTCATTGCTATTGCTGTTTTAATTCTATTGATCTCCAGTTTTAATTTTATCAGTTTGACAATGGCCAGTTCGCTTTTGAGGACCAGGGAAATTTCCATTAGAAAGGTTTTTGGCGCCAAACGGAAAAATATTATTATCCAGTTTTTAAGTGAAACATTAATCACTATGTCATTCGCTCTGGCGATGGCCCTTTTACTGGTTGAGATTTCAAAGCCCCTGTTCAATGAATTTATTTCCCAGTTGATTTTATCTGAACAATCATATGATCCAATGCTTTTTACCGGTCTCTTGGGCTTGCTCGTTGTGGTTAGCCTGGGTGCTGGTTTCTATCCAGCATTCATAGTTTCCGGTTATAGGCCAACAAGGGCATTGACAAGTGGGAAGGCCAAAACCATTGGTTCCCGCAAAATGAGAACGGTTTTTATCATTTTGCAATTTTCGATTTCTATTGGCCTGATTGTTTCGTCAAGCGTTGTTTACTTTCAAACTAGTTATGTGAAATCTCTGGACCTGGGGTATAACAAAGAAAATATTTTGGTTTTAAGGGGGATTTCCAGAGCCAACGTTGCCCCTTTGATCCCAACCCTCGTTCAGCAATTAGAAAAGCACCCTGACATTCTTTTTACTTCAGGTTCAAGTTCAATTCCGTTTGATATTGCCACTACTTTTGCTGCGGTCAACCTTGCCGGTTCTCCTGAAAGAGGAACCATCATTCTGAATACCCGATATATTGAAGAAGATTTCTTTAATACCTATGAAATCCCCATCGTTACCGGTCGCAATTTTTCGGAAAATTTCGGAACCGACATGGTTGTTCCTCTCCTTGAGGATGGAGCCTTGCCTGAACAGCTGAAGTCTGCGGCTGTTTTGAACCAGGCTGCGGTTAGATTACTGGATTTGGGGACCGCAAAAGAGACCCTGGGCCAGGTAATCAGCTGGAATGGTGAACGTCAGCTTGAGGTGATAGGAATTATCCCGGATATCCATATAATGCCTGCAAATTATGATGACGAACCCATGCTATATATCTGGGACCCCACTTCCATCTCCAGTTTGAGTGTTCGCTACAGGACCAACGATCTTCCGGGATTGTTGGCTTTTGTAGAAACAACCTGGAAAGAGATTATTCCCGGAACTCCCTTACAATATGTTTTTCTGAGTGATCAGATAGATAATTCTTATTCGAATGTTGAAGCCAGGGGAACCATGTTTGCCGTTTTTT
>JASJGU010000025.1:0-7141 GCA_033791385.1 Desulfuromusa sp. | reverse complement strand
CGTGTCCCACCTCATAAGGAACCCGCTGCTCGGTCAATTCACCTTCCGTCTTGCCGAGACAGCTGATCTCCGGTGATGTGTAGATTCCGGTGGGAATGTTTCTGACTAGCCGATCATCACAGTGTCCTTCAACGATGTGTGTTCCAGCAAAACGTCCTTGATCGTAAGCGGCACTCGCTAAATTAGGGAAACCAATGATGTCTCCGACTGCATAAATATGGGGTACCTGCGTTTGGTACACGTCATTCACGGCAATATTACCGCGGTGGTCAACGTCGATACCTAGTGTCTCAAGCCCCATACCGGATGAATTGCCACTGCGACCGTTGGCCCACAGTAGCATCTCGGACTTGATGATTTTTCCAGTCTTCAGATGTAAAACAACCCCATCTTGATTGGTCTCTACCCGCTCATACTCTTCATTCTGGCGAATCAAAATACCCTTCTCATCGCGCATATTGTAGCTGAGTGCATTGCTGATCTCTTCGTCTAGATACTCGAGCAGTCGCTCCCGGGTGTTGATCAGGTTGACTCTCACCCCCAGGTCTTTAAACGCCGAAGCATACTCGCATCCGATTACCCCAGCGCCGTAAACTGTCAGTGTGGCAGGGAGTTCGCGCATCTGCAGGATCGTATCGCTATCGACCACACGCGGATCATCAAAATTGATATCTGCTGGCCGGTAGGGATGTGAGCCACTGGCAATCACAAAATTATCGGCAGTAAAATGGTGAGTATTGTCTGACTCGTCTGTGACCTCAACGGTGTGTGGATCGATAAAGCGAGCATAACCTTCGATCACTTCGACGCCATTGCGCTCATAGAAGCCTTCGCGATTACTGACTTGTTGATCAACCACATCTTTTACAACGTCCATAAGGTTTGTGGATGTTGCTTTGGTGTGATGATGGCTCCGGTCAAACAAGCGGCTTTTCTTCGCTTCAGCATATTGACTAACCAGATGAATCAGGGTCTTGCTGGGGATCGTCCCCGAGTGGGTGCATCCGCCACCGACCAGCGAGTAACTTTCTATAATGGCGACAGACTTGCCTGCCTTGGCCAGTTTTATCGAGGCTCCTTCGCCGCCAGGGCCGCTGCCAATAATAATGACATCAAAGTGGTTGTTCAGTTCTTTCATATGGATTTCTCTGCTCACTGTTGCTGAAAAATTGAGGACACCGTACATTTTCTTAATCAGCTGGATAATTTATTACAGGTTGTGTTCTTGACCTTGTATGCTTTTTGTAGATTGTTGATCAACGTCATGGATAGTTCTACCATATTTTTCTACTGGAAGCTGTTATTGAAACTTTTTTTTCACGGCTGCAGCTAAAATTCTTGTTTTTTAGTCCAAGTTTTCCAGGGTTTCTGTTTCTGTTTGCTCTACCAGAAATGGTTTTAACAGATCAATTGGCATCGGGAAAAGGATGGTTGAATTTTTTTCTGCGGCAATTTCGGTCATGGTCTGTAAAAATCGCAGTTGTAAAGCACCTGGTTCAGCTGAAATCTGTTTGGCCGCCTTTGCCAGGTTTGCAGAAGCTTCAAATTCTCCTATTGCATGAATGACCTTAGAGCGCCGCTCCCGCTCCGCTTCTGCCTGTCGGGCCATGGCTCGCTGCATCTCCGTTGGCAGATCGACATGCTTGATTTCGACGTTAGAAATTTTCACCCCCCAGGGATCTGTCTGGCGGTCTAGAATCTCCTGCAGGTTGTGATTAATCTTGTCGCGCTGAGCGAGCAGATCGTCCAGTTCCACCTGCCCCAGCACGCTACGTAATGAAGTCTGAGCAAGTTGGCTGGTTGCATAAAGGTAGTTATCCACTTCGATCAGGGCTTTGTCCGGGTGGACGACCCTGAAGTAGAGCACGGCATTGACTTTAACCGAAACGTTGTCGCGGGTAATGATGTCCTGTGGCGGAACATCCATAACGACGGTGCGCATGTTGATTTTTTTTAGCTGATCAATGACGGGGATGATGAATTTTAGGCCCGGCCCTTTGACCCCGGAAAAGCGCCCGAGTCGAAAGACCACTCCGCGCTCATATTCAAGCAGAATGCGAATGGCAGATGCAATAATCGCCACCACGAAGGCCAGTGCAATAATCAAGAAAAATCCAGATCCCAATCCAAACATATTCAGTCCTCCTCTGCCTCGATTGCTTCCATCGAGCTAACTGTTTCAATTGCTTTAACTTTCAGGTTGAGCCCATCCATAACCTGAATGATTTCGATTTTTTCCCCGGTCGCGATCGGTTTGTCGGAGCAGGCCTGCCATGATTCGCCATGAACAAAGACCCGTCCTTCCCCATTGATCGGTTCGATGGCTGCGCCGATTTTTCCGACCATGCCTTCTTGCCCTGATGTGACTGGCTTTCGCTGAGTTCGGATCACCATCCCCGTGGCGAGGAGAATAAACCCGGCACTAACGGTTACTGTTGCGGCGATCACGGCTCGGGAAATCTGCAGGTAAGGTTCACTGCTGTCGATCAGTATCAGGGAGCCAAACGCCATGGATATGATTCCGCCAAGCGCAAGCATTCCGTAAGAGATGACGTTTACCTCAAGGATAAATAGTACGATGGCGAGCAGAATCAGTAAAACCCCAATGTAGTTAACCGGCAGGGAGGAAAAGGCAAAGAGTGCTAAAAGGATGGCGATTGCGCCGATTGCACCGGGCAGAACAACTCCCGGTTGGGAAATTTCGAAGAAAATTCCGATGATTCCGAGCATCATCAATAGATAGGCGATATTCGGATTGCTCAGGGCATTGAGAATCTTCTGCCGCCAGTTCATCTCAACCAACTCCAGGACGATAGATTTACTGTCAAAAACCAGGACCTTGCCGTTACGGATGTATTTGTAACCGTCCAGTTGTTTCAGCAAGTTTTCAGTATTGTCCGCAATCAGATCAATGACCGACAAGTCCAGTGCTTCCTGCGCAGAGATCGAGACGCTCTCACGCACCGCTTGCTCTACCCAGTCCTGATTGCGACCACGTTTTTGCGCCAAGCTGCGCGCATACGCAGCAGCATCATTTTCGACTTTTTTCATCACAGTGCTATCGGGCTGCTTGTTTACGCCGATTGCCACCGGGTGGGCTGCGCCAATATTGGTGCCTGGAGCCATAACGGCAAAATCGGCTGCAAGGGCAATCAGTGCTCCGGCAGAGGCCGCCCGTGCTCCTTGCGGAGCAACGTAAACAATGACTGGAATTGCTGAGTTTAATTCGGCTTGAATGATCTCGCGCATGGCAGTGTCAAGACCGCCCGGGGTATCAAGTTGAATCAGAATGGCTGGTTCGGCGTTCTGGTTGGCAGTGTTGATCTGTTCTGCTATGAATGAGGCGGTGACCGGGTTGATAGATGAGGCAATATTCAGATAGCGCACCGATGTTTGTATTGCACCAGCGGTCTGAGGTGAAAGCCCAACGAACAGAAATAGGCTAAGGAATATTTCAAGTAAACTTTTCTGCATATCTTCATCTTAGCGTTGATTCTTGAACTGTCAATTCTATGATGGCTCTAAGTGGGTACAAAAAAGAAGTTGGTAGGCGGAAGAATCTCTTGCTTTGTGGGTTTGAAAGAAATATACTGCCAAATTCTTTTAAATCGGTCTTGGCGAGAAAATACTAATAATAGCAGGGTCGTTTTAAGAAGAATATTTGCAGAATATTTAAATAAGGGTGCCGGAATTCTCTAGGCACCCTCTTTGTATTTAGTGCCAGAGGGCAATAGCTGATGAGCTGATGGCCTCTGGTGAATTCTCTTCTTCACGGGTGAACCTATGAGTCTCAAAGACCAGCTTATGCAGGATATGAAAGAGGCGATGAAAGCCAAACAGGTGAATCGCTTGGGAACGATTCGGCAATTACGTAGTGCGATTAAGAATAAAGAGATCGAACTACGTCAGGACCTGGATGACAACGGCATTCTCAGTGTTATCGGTACAGCGGTGAAGCAACGGCGTGAAGCGGCGCAGATGTACAACGATAATGATCGTCCAGAGTTGGCAGCCAAAGAAGAGGCTGAACTGGCAGTGTTGCAGGAATATCTTCCTGCGCAGCTCAGTGAGGAGGAAGTCCGTGATATTGTGATTGCGGTCATCGCTGAAAGTGGTGCTACATCGGTGCAGGATATGGGTAAGGTTATGCCGCAGGTTTTGGCCAAAACCAAAGGCTCGGCCGATGGTAAAATGGTTAATCAGTTGGTGCGGGAACAGCTGGCGGGATAAGTATCGGAGCAATCTTTGGGACTGGTTGATATCGCTATATTGGTGATCCTTTGTTTCTTCCTGTTAAAAGGGGTCTTCAGGGGGTTATTGAAAGAGGTTTGCTCGCTGCTGGGGTTGCTCCTGGGAGGAGTTTTTGCTTTTACCTTTCATCTGCCGTTGGCGCAGTTTCTCCAGGACTCTTTCAAACTGCCGGCTCAGATCTGTATCTGGGGTTCTTTCCTCGCTATTTTTCTGTTGCTGGTTATTCTTTTTGCGGTGATCGGCTTTGTCCTGCATCGATTCGTTAAACTTATTTTTCTGGGTGGATTTAACCGTCTAGCCGGGGCGATATTCGGAATTATTCAGGGGGTTGTTATTCTGGCAATGATCGTTCTTGCCCTCAACTCATCGGTGGCTCCAGATGCCGTCAGGGGGATGGTTAAGGGTTCACAATTGGCCCCCCCCTTTGTCATCCTTGGCGAATCAATATTTAGTGGGAGCCAAGGCTTAGTCGGGCGGTAACTGAGCAATGATCTGTAACGAAGCGGCATTGCAAAGACTTGAATATCCGCGTTTGAGAACCTTGTTGGCGGGACATACGCAGTCAGAACCTGGCTATCTGCAGGCTGAACAATTACTCCCGCTGTCGGATCAGGCTGAGATTGAAACGGTCTTGACAGAGGTCGATGAGGCGGTGCAGTGGTTACTCGATGGCCAGGCCCCATCCCTGGGGGGCTGCTGGAATCTGTCGACACTGCTTGGATCGATTAAAGCTGAAGGCAGTCTGATTGCTGTTGACGATCTACTGAAAATTGCCCAGTCATTGCGTGTCATGGAAGATTGTCGACTTTGGTTCAAAGTACAGAGCCCGAAATCTTCATTAGCTCAATTAGCCTCTGGGATGACACCGTTAGTTGAATTACAGCGGCGTTTGCAATATTCTATCGGCCCGCGTGGCGAACTGCTTGATAGCGCTTCATTTGAACTGGGTGATTTGCGTTACCAGATTCGCCAGACCCGTAGCCGGATTAAGCAGCAGCTGGAGCAATTGTTGACCAGCGATCAATCTTCCAGCTTATTTCAGGAGCGTTTGATAACGATCCGTAATAATCGCTATGTGGTGCCGTTAAAAAGTGATTGTCGCGGCCAGCTAAAAGGTTTTGTTCAGGATGAATCAGCAAGCGGGCAGACCCTCTACTTAGAACCCTCGCAAGTGCTGGAAGGGAATAATCGCCTCCAGCAATTAGCTCGCGAAGAACAGCGAGAAGAGCGGCGAATACTGCTGGGATTGGCAGGATTGGTGCGTCGGGATGCCGCTATTCTGCAAAACAACCAGAGACTGGTAGCTCGGATTGATCTTCGTTTTGCTGCCGGTCGGTTGTCGCGCAGCTATCATGGTTGCCGACCTGAGTTGGTGAGCGCCTCGATTATCGAACTGAAGCAGGCTCGCCATCCGTTGCTGATGGAAGTTGACGGAATTTTTGACCTGTCCGCTGCCGTTGAAATTGATGTGTTGCTCGGTGAGGACTGTCAGGCTCTGGTGATCAGTGGTCCGAATACCGGGGGGAAGTCGGTTGCGTTAAAAACTTTAGGGTTGTTCTTGTTGATGGTGCGTTCGGGGCTGCATGTTCCATGTCATGCAGATAGTCGGCTGCATCTCTATCAGCATCTGCATGTCGATATCGGTGATGAGCAAAGTATTGCGCAAAATTTGTCAACCTTTTCGGGGCATTTACTCAAGGTTCGGGATATTCTCGAACAAGCTGATGCCGAAACGCTGGTGTTGCTCGATGAGGCCGGAACTGGAACCGATCCAGCTGAAGGGGCGGCGCTGGTGCAAGCGGTGCTTGATCAACTATGCCAACTGGGAGCGAAAACACTGCTGACAACCCACCTTGGGCAGCTAAAACATTTTGCTCATGGACAGGCAACGATTGAAAATGCGGCGGTTGAGTTTGATCCCGAAACTCTGGTGCCGACTTACCGGTTACGTTATGGAATTCCGGGCGCCAGCAGTGCTCTGACGACGGCAAGCCGTTTGGGATTGCCAGAACAGGTTATTCAGCGGGCGATTCAATATCTGGGGCAGGAAGAGCATGATCACAGTGCCTTGTTGTCCAGATTGAATACTCGGCAGCAAGAGTTGGAGCATGAACTTTTGCAGGCTAAGCAATCAAGGCTTGAGGCCGATGCAGCACAACAGTTGCGCAAGCAGCAATTGCGACAGCTCAAGGAGCGGAAACAGGAAATTCTTCTCCGGGCAACCCGCCAAGCTGATGAGTTGATTGCTGTCACAGAATCGCACATGAAAAAATTGCGTAAACTCAAGCCCGGGCCTGCATTGCCGCAACAGGCTGTTGATGAACGGCAGCAATTTGCAGCGGCCCGAGAAGACCTGACACCGTTTAAGCCAAAACGGAAACGCTCGGGGGCTATTCCGGTCGCGTTGAAAGTTGGAGAGTTGGTGCGGATTGCTGCACTGGATATTGAGGCGCAGGTTGAGCGTTTGCATGGGGCGAGCATTGAATTGCAGGTTGGCGGAAAGCGGATGCGTCAACCGATCGGCGCTCTGGAGCAGTTTAGCCCACGGCGCTTCATCTCTGCGCCCAAAGTTAGTGAACAGGTCTCTCGCAAAGTGACAGATCGGCAGACCAGTCCGCAGCTTAAATTGATTGGCCAGCGGGTTGATGAGGCGCTGGCGCAGTTGGAACGTTTTATCGATGACGCGGTGCTGGCAAACTTACAGCTGGTTGAAATTGTCCACGGCTCAGGAGAAGGAATCCTGCGTCGTGCTGTGCGTGAGCATCTGGCTGGAGAACGCGAGGTCACCGCATTTTACGCCGCACCGATAAGTCAGGGCGGAGATAATATTACTATTGCCGAATTGAGCCATCAATGACAGGGCAGATTTCAGAAAGTAAAATCAATGAAG
>JASJGU010000024.1:0-2528 GCA_033791385.1 Desulfuromusa sp. | reverse complement strand
TGTCCTGATTCTGGGCGAATCAGGCGTCGGCAAAGGACTGATAGCCGACTTGATTCACAAAAACTCAAAACGTGGCGAGCAACCGCTGATTAAAATCAACTGCGGTGCGATCCCGGAATCACTCATTGAAGCGGAGCTGTTCGGCTATGAAAAAGGGGCTTATACCGGAGCTTTAGCCAGTGGCAAACCTGGCCATTTTGAACTGGCCGACAAAGGCACCTTGTTTCTTGATGAAGTTGCCGAGCTACCACTCCCGTCACAGGTCAAATTATTGCGCTTTCTCGAAGATGGTCGAATCACACGCCTTGGTGACACAAAAAGCCGTACAGTCAATGTGCGGGTGCTGGCAGCAACCCACCAGGATCTGGAAAAGATGGTAGAGCAAGGGAAATTTCGTCTCGATCTATACTATCGTCTCAACGTTATCCCCATTCAGATACCTGCAGTGCGCGAGCGCTACGACTGTATTATCCCATTGATCAGGCACTATTTAGAAAAATTTGGCACCCAAACCGACACGCGAAAACGCTTAACCCGAGCGGCATTGGATGCCCTGGCAAGCTATCCTTACCCCGGAAATGTACGAGAGTTGATGAATATCTGCGAACGCCTGGTGGTTATGACGGAAACTGAGCTGGTCGACCTCCCCGATCTGCCCATACAGGTTACATCCTACACCGCGGAAAAACAGTTTTCCAGCAACCACATCCCCCCCGGCACTTCTTTGCAACAAACTCTTGATCAAGTGGAAAAAGAACTCCTAGAAAAGGCTCTTCAGCAGTTCAACAACCAGACCGAGATTGCATCAGCACTTAAGGTTAACCAATCAACCATTGCCAGAAAATTCAAAAAATACGGACTAAGTTGACCCTCAGAGTATTTTATATTTCTCAGAATATTCATATTTATGCATAACTGCATAGAAACTCTGGCAACATTGTTTCTCAGACTAGCAATTGCACAACAATAGTCAATCTTAAAATTTTCTATTTATTCATAACTTCCCTTATAAACAAGCAGTTAGAAGATCAAACAGTGTTGTTTTAGTCCTCAAACAGAGTTTGGCACTCTCATTGCTAGTACTATGATCCATCAACAAATAATTCTTGTGAGATGCTAAAAAAAAGAGGAGAACCTAAATGTCTGTTCTGAATAATGCCGAAATCAAGATTCCGTTTCCACAAAATGAACCTGTTCTTTCCTATGCTCCGGGAACACCGGAACGCCAGAAAATCAAAGAGGCGCTGGAAGAATTGAAATCCAAACAAATTGAGATTCCCTTGATCATTGGCGGGAAAGAAGTTCGTACCGGAAACCAGGTTAAAATTGCCTGTCCCCACGATCATTCAATTCAACTGGGCAGTTACCATAAAGCTGGTGCCAAAGAAGTACAGATGGCCATTGATGCCGCTATGGCTGCCAAACCGGTTTGGCAAAGTCTCCGCTGGGAAGAACGAGCCTCCATCTTCTTGAAAGCCGCTGATCTTTTGGCTGGACCGTATCGATTCCTGATCAACGCAGCAACGATGTTGAATATCAGCAAGAGCCCTTTTCAGGCCGAAATTGATGCCGCCTGTGAGCTGATCGACTTCCTCCGCTTCAATGTCTACTTTGCTCAAGAAGTCTATGCAGATCAACCTCTCCATTCACCTTCACCAATCTGGAATTATGTTCAGCATCGTCCTCTGGAAGGTTTTGTTTTTGCCGTTGCTCCGTTTAACTTCACGGCAATTGCCGGCAATCTGCCGACTGCACCAGCCATCATGGGCAACACCGTGGTCTGGAAACCGGCATCTGCTGCCGTTTATGCACCTTACTACTTGATGAAATTATTTAAGGAAGCTGGCATGCCAGACGGCGTTCTCAACTTTGTTCCTGGTTCCGGTAGCGACGTCGGGAATGTCTGCCTCGACAGCCCCGATTTCAACGGCATCCACTTCACTGGCAGCACCCCGGTCTTTCAGAGCATGTGGAAACAAATTGGTAATAATATCGCTGCAGACAAATATAAAACTTATCCACGCATCGTTGGCGAAACAGGTGGCAAAGATTTTATTTTTGCTCACGCATCTGCCGATGTTAAAGCCCTCGCAACCGGGATTGTACGCGGGTCATTTGAGTATCAAGGGCAAAAATGTTCTGCTGCATCCCGTGCCTACATCCCCGAGTCACTCTGGGAACCGGTTCTGGCAGAATTAAAAGCCCAAACAGACCGAATCAAAATGGGTGATGTCTGCGATTTTGGTAATTTCTTCAATGCTGTCATCGACAAAGCAGCATTCAAAACCATCACTGAATATATTAATTATGCAGCCGCAGCCAAGGATGCTGAAATTGCTATCGGTGGTGGCTATGACGACAGCAAAGGTTTCTTTATCGAGCCAACCGTCATCACCACAACTGATCCCCATTTTAAAACTATGGAAGAAGAGATTTTCGGCCCAGTCATGACGATGTACTGCTATCCAGATGCCGACTACGAAGCAACTCTGGAATTATGCGACCAGACCTCCCCCTACAGTTTGACG
>JASJGU010000023.1:0-20651 GCA_033791385.1 Desulfuromusa sp. | reverse complement strand
TGTTAATTCAAGTGAGTGTAACGTGGCAGGTGGTCGCTTCTCGCCTCGCCCTACGGGAGCCACACAAATACATCAAGACAAGGCGCAGACTGCAGAGAATGGCATCCCATTGTCAAGGGCTGCAACGCCGTATTGATGTATTTGTGTGGCTCTGAATATGGTATTTGACACATGATAGGATGCTATGGCTTCTCGACCGACTGACTCTCCTCGGCGAGCGGCGTATGAAATCCTGCAGCGGGTGGCTGACGGTGCTTTTGCCGATGTGCTGCTGGATACCGTGCTGGAGCGCTCCAAATTGGATCTACGTGATCGCCGGCTGGTAACGGAGCTGGTTTACGGAATTCTGCGTCTGCGGGGTAGAATAGACTTTGCGTTAACTCAATTTTGTCATCAGCCTTTACTGCGATTGCAGCCGGAAGTTTTGTTGCTGTTGCGGCTTGGCGCTTATCAATTACTCGAGCTGGATCGGGTACCTGCTCATGCGGCGGTCAATTCAACGGTGGAACTGGCGCGTGAGCTGCAACTGGAGGGGGCTGTTGGATTTATAAATGGGGTGTTGCGTTCTCTTGATCGAGGGCGTGCTGATATTCCTTGGCCCTCTGCAGAAAAGATTAAGCTTTACCTGCAGCATGTTTGTAGTCAACCGGTCTGGTTAACCAAAGAGTTGATGCGGCAACTGCCGAATGTTGAGGCGCAGGCTCTGGGTGAAAGTTTGGCGGGTCCCCCACCCCTGACCTTGCGAGTCAATAGCCTGAAAATTATCCGTGAGGATTTTTTGATCGCCCTGGCTGCCGCCGATCACCAGGCTCATCCCTGTTCCTTTGTTCCTGAAGGGGTGACAATCGATCAGCGTAGTGAAAAACCGATACCGGGAGATGCTGAGGGCTGGTATCAGGTTCAGGATGAGGCGAGTATGTTGATGGCCCATCTGCTAGATGCTCACCCCGAACAACGGATTCTTGATTGCTGCGCTGCACCCGGAGGGAAAACGACACATCTGGCAGCGCTGACCGACTGCCGGGCAGCAATTCTCGCGCTTGATAAATACCCGCGGCGGGTGGAGTTAATAGAGCAGGGTGCGCAGAGATTGGGGTGTTCTTCAATCGTTCCCCGGCAATGGGATCTGACCGAATTCCCTGATTTTCTTGAGCCGCAGAGTTTTGATCGGATTTTGCTTGATGCTCCTTGTAGTGGCCTTGGGGTGTTGCGGCGCAATCCGGAAGGGCGTTGGAATAAATCTCCTGTCAATATTCGGGAATTGGCGGTTCTGCAACGACAGATTCTTGAGTGCGTGGCTCCATTGGTCAAGACCGGCGGAAAGGTGCTCTATTCTGTTTGTACCTTCAGTCATGCTGAAACGGATGCGATTATTGACAATTTTCTGGCGGATCATCCCGAATTTGAATTAGAAAACCTGGCCGACCGAGTCTCGCCAGATTGGGCCGACCTATTTACCGATAAAGGTACTTTGCGGAGTTACCCACATCGCCACGGCGGCATGGATGCTTTTTTTGCCGCTCGGCTGCAACGGCGTTCCTGATATGAACCGTTCTATTTATTGGATAAAATCATGATTAAAATTGCCCCTTCAATCCTTTCAGCCGACTTCTCCCGCTTGGGAGAGGAAATCACAGCGATCGATCACGCTGGTGCTGATTATATCCATGTTGATGTCATGGACGGTCATTTTGTACCGAATATCACGATCGGCCCTTTGGTTGTTGACGCCATCCGACCCGTGACCAAGCTGCCGTTGGATGTTCACCTGATGATCGAAAATCCTGATCAGTATATTGCAGGGTTTGCTGAGGCTGGTGCTGATATCATTGTGGTTCATGCTGAAGCGGTGAGACATCTTCACCGCACCATTCAGCTGATTAAGTCATTGGGGAAAAAGGCGGGCGTGTCTTTGAATCCGGCGACATCCCTTTCTTGTCTGGATATTATTTTGCCAGACCTAGATCTGGTTTTATTGATGACGGTCAATCCCGGGTTTGGTGGACAATCATTTATTGAGAGCAGCTTGCCGAAGATTGCCGAATTGCGTCGCCGGATTAATGTCCTGGGTTTGCCGATTGAATTAGAGGTTGATGGCGGAGTGAAGGTTGACAATATCGAACAGATTGCTGCCGCCGGAGCTGATGTTTTTGTCGCAGGAAGCGCCATATTTGACACCGATGACTATAAATCGACTATTTATCAGTTGAAAAAAAATGGCGCCAAAGGCAAAGCAAATCTTTAACTTAAGCTTGGATGTGGGGTTGTTATGCGTAATCTGTTAACCTTATTAGTTTTGTGCCAATTTTTAACTGCCTGCGCTGGTGTTGGTTCGGTCGATACCGCTCCTAATATGGACAAGGTCACTCGCGGGTTTAGTGAGTCAATGCGGTGGGCTGATTATCCAACTGCCGCTACTTATGTGCATGTGGATGTGCGCCATGTTTTCCTGGAACAGTTCCCGGAAGATGATGATCTTCATATCGTCGAAAGTAAGACCTTGAGTGTTGTGCCCCAAAACGAGGAACGGGCAGCTGCCGTATACGAGATGGAATATTATCGTCTGCCTTCAACCCGAATCAAGAAATGGCGCTGGGCACAACAGTGGCGTTTCATTCAGGAGACGGAGACACAACCGGGAGGCTGGTTTATCGAAAATGAGCCCCCTAAACTTCCTTGGGACCAGTAAGACGATTGAGAATCGTTTAAACTAACACAGTGATTTTCCTTGTATTTACCTCTTCTTTTTCAGCTCTTTCGCAGAAAAAATAGCCTTGATTTAGGCTTATTGTTTGTGGTATCTACCTGCATACTGTATACGATTTCAAGTAATGAAAACCGCCAGAACATCTGGTGATTCTACCCGTTATCGGGTTTTTCGACCTTCCTTTTTGGAGGGTCGAAGCAGGTCATAGGAGGCCGGTTTGGCACAGGTTGCTTTTTCCAGTTGGGGAAGACAGGTTATCGATAATCGGCAAGGTGGTGATGCCGAGGTTGAGGTCGCCAACAAGAAACTGCCCGTCACCTTTGATGGTGAGAAGCAGATTTCTGCCTTTATGGGGTGGGATGGATTAATCCTTAATGACCCCAATGTTGATGTTGTGGCCATGGCGGCTGAATATGCCAAGTGTGTTCAGGAAGATTACTGTTGTGCCAAATGTTCCCCTGGAAAAAAGGGAACGCGCGTGATGCAGGATACTCTGGCGCGGATTGTCTCTGGAAAAGGTGAAGAGGGCGATCTGGATACAATAGAGAATATTGCTGAATTGCTGCAGAACTGTAAATGCACCCTTTGTATGACTTCAGCGATTCCAATCGTCGACACGGTCAAACATTTTAGAGATGATTATCTTGCCTATATTCGTGGCGAGAACAAAGAGAAAAAAGCGGTCGACTACAAGCTTAAAATGACGGCACCCTGCCAGGATAAATGTCCTTCCCATATTGATATCCCCGCCTACATTGAAGCGATTAAAGATCGCCGTTTTGATGAATCACTGGCGATTATTCGTGAGAGCATGCCATTACCGGCAATCTGTGGCCGGGTTTGTCCACACCCCTGTGAGACGGCCTGCCGCCGTGCGAATGTCGATAGTCCAATTAATATCATGGTTCTTAAACGGACGGCTTCCGATTATGAGTGGAAGCACAATCATCAACCGTCAATGCAGCCAAACCCGAAAAGAGATAAAACCATTGCCATTGTCGGTGCCGGACCCGCCGGGTTGGCGGCTGCCTACTATCTGGCTCTTGAAGGTTACCCCTGTACGATTTATGAAGCATTGCCAGAGGGTTTTGGTGGCGGCATGATCGCCGTTGGCATTCCAGCCTACCGGATGCCGCGCCATATTTTGCAGCGTGATATTGATATTATCTGCTCTATGGGTGTTGAAATCATTTATGACACCAAAGTAGGAACAGATATCAGCCTGATGGAACTAAAAGAAAAATTTGATGCCGTTCTTCTTGCACCGGGCGCCCACAAGTCAAAACCGATGGGTGTTGAGGGTGAGGATGAGGGCTACAATGGTTTCCTTGACGGGGGTATTGAGTTCCTACGGGATGCTTATATGGGTAAACCAACCGGCATGGGGAAAAAGGTCTGTGTTGTTGGTGGTGGCAATACTGCGATCGATTGTGTTCGGGTTGCGCTGCGCGAAGGTGCTGAAGATTCAATCCTTCTTTATCGCCGGACCAGAAACGAGATGCCAGCGGATATCTGGGAGATTGATGGTGCCGATGAAGAAGGTGTCCAGTTTGAATTTCTGGTTTTGCCGAAGAAAATCATCGTTGATGATCAGCGTCAAGTCACTGGGGTTGAGTGTTTAAGGATGAAACTGGGTGAGCCCGATGACTCAGGTCGCCGCCGCCCGCAGCCGGTTGAGGGCAGCGAGTTTATTGTTGAGTGCGATACTCTGATCCCGGCCATCGGTCAGGATCCGGATCTCTCCTTCATCACCGAGGAGACCGGAATAAAAATTACCCGTTGGAATACTGTTGTTACCAAATACATTCCATTAAAGAATTCTGCAGATCGTGATCTGAATGATGAGATGGGAAATCCGCTATCACGCACCCTGTTGACCGATATGGATGGCGTGTTTGCTTCTGGTGACGCAGAGATTGGCCCCCTGACAGTCGTAGCCTGTGTTGGCAATGCCCACCGTGCTGCGAAGGTGATTGAGCGCTGGCTGGAAGAGGGGGAAGCATATCTGACCGACGAAGATTTTCACGAAGATATCCTGACCAATCTTGGAGTTTACGATAAAAATGAAGAGGTTGCCTGGCTTGATGCTGTGCAACGTTTCGATCAGCATGAAATCCATGGCAAAGAACGAGCTAGTGCCGGGAACTATAACGAAGTCGAACTTGGTTTTTCAGACAGTGAAGCAATTCTGGAAGCTGAGCGCTGTTTGCGATGCTACCGTGTTTCGATGATCGCTATTTAAGAAAAAAACATTAAAAAGGTTGTATCCGAGGCAGGTTTATTGTCCGGAGCAAAGTCAGCCAGCATTCGAGGTAATATAATATGGTCAACCTGACGATAGACGGCAAGTCAGTAAGTGTCCCCAAGGAGACAACAATTCTTGAGGCCGCTCGGCAATTAGATATTCATATTCCAACCCTCTGTTGGTTAGAAAAAGTATCGACTACGGGTGCTTGCCGGATTTGTGCGGTGGAAATCGAGGGCGTTGATCGTCCGATGACTGCCTGGAATACCCCGGTTAAAGAAGGCATCAACGTTACTACGCAGTCAGAGAAACTGACCAGAACCCGTAAGCAGATCATGGAATTGATTCTGGTAAATCATCCTCTTGATTGTCCGGTCTGCGATGCTGGTGGCGAGTGTGATTTGCAGGATACCTGTTATGAGCTCGATGTAACCCGTCAGGAGTTCAAGGCGGATGATGTCAACCCGGAAACCATCAATCATTGGCCGCTGATCCAACAGGTTCCGAATCGTTGTATCCTCTGCGAAAAATGTGTCAAAGTTTGCCACGAACTTATCGGTGCCGATGCTCTGTTTGTCAACGCTAAAGGCGATCGAGCTTTTATCGATAAAAGGGTTGAAAATTGCACTTACTGCGGGAACTGTGTCTCGGTTTGTCCGACCGGAACCATGATTTCCAAGCCATTCAAGTTCAGGGCACGTCCTTGGGCGCTGAAGAAAGTTCCCTCAGTTTGTACTTACTGTCCAAGTCAGTGTCAGATTGATCTCAATGTTCAGAATAATGAAGTTTTCCGGGTGACCTCCAACGATGAAGGGACAACCAATAAAGGGACTCTCTGTGTCGGTGGTTTCTTTGGTTATAGCTACACTAATAGTAAGGAACGTTTGGCTGAGCCTGTCGTTGACCAGATCCCGGCGTCCTGGGATAAAGCATTTGAACGGGTTGTCGCAGAGATCGAACGAATTAAGAAGGAGAATGGGTCTGCAGCCATTGCAGGCTTTGCTTCTCCGCGCTTGACTAATGAAGAAAACTACCTGTTCCAGAAGCTTTTTAGGGCGGCCATAGGCAGTAACAATATTGATACCGAGGCCCGCTTTGGTGCCCTGCGCGCCCTGCGTGCCCTCGATAAGGGGCTTGGCTTGCGCGGTGCCAGTAACAACATGGCGGTTATCGGCAACGCTGATGCGGTTTTTGTTTTCGGTGCTGATCCTACCGCGGAAGCTCCGGCCGTCGATTGGAAAATCCAGGATGCGGTTCGGCGTAATGGTGGGAAGCTGGTAATTGCCAACATGCGCCAGATTCACTTGACCCAGTTTGCCGATAGTCAACTTAACTATAGGCCTGGCAGCGAAATAGCCCTGGCAAACGGTCTAGGTCGATTATTGTTGGATCGTGGTTATCTTGATGAGGCTAACTTGCAGTCCACGGTTGCCAATTTCGATGAGCTAAAAGATGACCTGGATGCTGTTGATCTGGAGAAGGTGACTGAGGTGACTGGGCTTAGCCTGGTCGCTTTGGAGCAGGCTGCAGATATTATTGGGCGGGCTGGTAAGGTCGTCGTTATTTTTGGCTCTGATATCTGTAAGTCGGCATTCGGCAGCTCAAAAGCGGCCGCTGTTGCCAACCTGGCGATTCTCAGTGGTGCTTTAAATACTGATGGTGGACTATTTCCTTTAGACGAAAAAGGAAATAGTCAGGGTGTCCTCAATATGGGTGTTTATCCTGAAAATTTCCCCGGATTTCAGCCCTACGTGCAAAATAAAGACAAGTTTGCTAAAGCATGGAACTGTGTTCTCCCCGACGGGGGTCTCGATGCTGACGGTATCTTGCAGGAAATCGAAGCAGGGACGATTCGTTTCCTCTATCTGGCTGCGACCAACCCGGAGAACTTCCCCAATAGCAGCCGCTGGCTGAAGGCTCTGAAAAAGGTTGAAGTGCTGGTCGTTCAGGATATTTTCCCCTCAGAGATCACCCGTCTGGCAACAGTTGTTCTGCCCGGCAGTTCATATGCTGAAAAGTCTGGTAGTTTTACCTCCCTTGATCAAACGGTTCGAAGTTTTAGCCCGGCGATCCGCCCGGTCGGACAAAGCCATGAAGACTGGGAGATTTTTGCTGAACTTTATGGCCGCTTGAGCAAAATACCAGTCACGTTTAGTCGAGCCAGTATTTTTAATGAAATTTGTGAGTTGACCTCTTTGTATGAAGAGGCTAGCTTCCTTGATGATGATCGTCGTACTTGTTTGCAGAAGCCGTATCAGGTTGCCGACCAGAGTCTTCAATACCAATTGATCACCGCAGAAAATGAAACTGAAGGGCTGCAATTATTAACCGGCACTTCAGCAGGTCATTTCGGAACAACATCAACCTGGGCACCTGCGGCCCTGGAAGTTGAACCTGAAGGTCTGCTCAGGATGAGTATTGAAGATGCCAAGGTTGCGGAAGTTACCGATGGCGATAAACTCAAACTAACCAGCTCCACAGGCTCAACTATTGGTAGAGTTCTCATCAGCAAATCCGTTCCGCAAGGGTTAATTTTTGCGCCACATAACTTTACTGAACTCGGAATACAGCAGTTAATGCCGGACGGGGATAACCTGACTTCGGTGCAGATAGCAAAAACCTGAAACAGGTAAAAAGATTCAGTTATGTCATGCGCCCCGGGATTTCCTGGGGCGTTTTTTTATCCAGAAGCTGATCCAGATTAGAGTCATATCAGTAATATTGAGAGCGAGAGTTTTGAAAATCTAGCTTGACTCTTTCAGTGCCTCTGTGGTATTCAAAGGCCGTTTTTACGGCAGTTTCCGCATTTGGTGACACCAAAAAATGGCAGAAGATAAGCGTGAATTATATAAGAGCCTCGGTTTTTTATCGAGTGTTGGGATATCTCTAGTTGCTTCGATTCTTATCGGCCTGGCGATGGGGGTTTACCTGGATCGGTGGCTGGACACGCGTCCTCTGTTCACTCTTGTCATGCTGTTGATTGGTGTCATTTCGGGGTTTCGCAATGTCTACATCCTGACAACGCGGGAACTGAAACGGCAACAATTAGAAGAAGAGCAAGCTGGCAACGATCATGATATTGCAGGATGATCAGTTACTGGCTGAAATGGCTCGCCGTAACTGGATAATTCTGCTTGTGCTGGTTCTGTTGAGTTTGTTCTGGCAGTCACTTTCGGTAACTATGGGAGTTTTGGCAGGCGGGGTTCTGGTTATTATTAATTATCGCTGGCTGGGTCGTTCGTTGTTTAAATTGCTGGGAGATCCACAGCTGGCGGCTGAAAAAGGCTTTAAACGGAACTATCTGTTTCGTCTGGTGTTTATTGCCAGCGCAATTTACTTATTACTGGTGCGTGGCGGAGTTCACCCTCTGGCACTGGTTGTCGGACTGTCGGTGGTCGTTATAAATCTTATCGTTACAACTGCTAAGCGGCTTTATTAGAGTTATAAAAAATAGGAGAGCTTAACCCATGACCCATCCATTTTTATTTCTGCAGTGGATTGAACAGCAGTTGCACCTTCATGTTGGAGAGCATGTCACCTATACCTGGTTTGTCATGGTGGTGTTGATCCTGGTTGCCTTTTTGGCTTCACGTTCTATTACCATGGTTCCTTCAGGGGTACAAAATCTGATGGAAGCTGTAGTAACCGGTATCGATGGCTTGATCGAGGAGACTATGGGCAAAGAGGGAAGGGCCTATTTCCCACTGATTGCGACCTTTGCCTTGTTTATCCTGGTCTGTAACTTGATCGGGTTGGTGCCTGGATTTTATCCCCCAACCGCTAATCTGAATACCAATGCCGCATTAGCGTTGACTGTTTTTGTGCTGACTCATGTGGTGGGTTTCAGGAAGCACGGCATCGGTTATCTCAAACACTTCATGGGGCCGATTATCTGGTTAGCGCCTTTGATGTTTGTTATTGAAATCATTGGCCACATTGCCCGTCCACTGTCCCTGACATTGCGTCTTTTCGGCAATATGTATGGTCACGAAATCGTGCTGATGATTTTTCTGGCACTGGTTCCATTGTTCCTGCCCATTCCGATGATGTTGATGGGGGTGTTGATTGCCTTTATTCAGACTTTTGTCTTTACCTTGCTGGCAATGATATACATTGCTGGTGCGCTGGAAGAATCTCACTAAATGATCATTTATGCTTTTCACAGGGGTGAAAGCTAGGTCCTATACAATATAGGAACAACCAAAACTTAGAAAAAGGAGAAAGAAACATGGAATTTTTTGCTTGGTGTATGCTCGCAGCTGGCTTGGGTATGGGTCTTGGTTCTGTTGGAACCGGTATCGGTCAAGGTATCGCTATCAAAGCCGCTTGTGAAGGTGTTGCCCGCAATCCTGGTGCATCTGGTAAAATCCTGACGACCATGATGATCGGTCTGGCGATGATCGAATCATTGGCTATTTATGTGTTTGTTGTAGCCATGATTATTCTTTTTGCTAACCCCTTCACTGAGCAGGTTGTTGCACTTATCACGCACTAAATATGCTGGTCTTTGTATAAATCAAAAAGGCGACTCCATTCGGAGCCGCCTTTTTTGTATATTGTATACAGTTGTGTCTATAACTAAATTTTATATTTACCGTAATTTTCAGCTATTTATTGCATATTCTCACTCACCTTGAGGGATTTATTGTTGCAATAAATTGACGATAGAGTTACTGTCCGCCCTGTATGTTAAAAATATACACTCGTAGGGTCAAGAGGCCCTTTTCCTGTGCAGAAAAAGGGGTGACTGAATGATGCCACTCATGCAGTCAGAGTTATGAAAAATCAATAATTTTTCAAACAGAATACCCTGCCAAATTATATCAAGTTTTGCTCGAAGGATATTTATTCTAAGGAGAGTTTCGATGCGTAAGTTCCTGTTTTATTCAGTACTTTTGTTGGCTGTACTTTGGGGTTCACAGGTCGCCGCTGCAGGACTGGCTGCCTCACCGGAAGCTTGTCTGGAATGTCACGATGATGTGATTTCCGCTGAGGACTTTTCTACTTCGGTTCATGGAGCAAACGGTTGTGTTGCCTGTCATATAGAACTCATTGATCTCGACGCGCACATGGACGGGGAATTAATGCCTGAAACGGTAGCTTGCGTTCGCTGCCATAAGCAGGAAACGGCTGAACACTATTCCAGTGTTCACAAATTGAACGACATCGGTTGTGCTGAATGTCACTCGGAGATTCACGCTCAGACCGTCTGGAAGGGCGACAAGCGGATCGCCTCGGCAAAATGTGCCGAGTGTCATGTCGACTCCCATGATGCTTTCCATGTTTCCGTGCACGGTCAAGCGCTCGCGGACGGCAATATGGATTCTGCTGGTTGTCTGGATTGTCATAACCTGCACGCAATTCAAGAGATTGGTGATCCGAACGATCAAGCGACTCGTGCTTTCCATACCGATGTCTGCCTGAAGTGCCACGGCGACGAAGAGTTGATGACGAAAAACGGCGTCTACAACATTGCCGTCGAAACCTTTCTGGACAGCTATCACGGTAAGAACTATCGGCTCGGTTTCCCGGAGAAGGTCGCCGGCTGTGCCGATTGCCACACGTCGCACTCGATCCTGCCGCATATCGATACAAAATCCAGTTTGCATCCGGATAACTTGGTGGCTACCTGTGCCAAGTGCCATGAGAACTCCTCAGCTCAGTTTGTCAAATTTTATTCCCATGGGAAGATGACAGATAAAGAGAATTATCCGATCCTTTTCTATACATACGTCAGTATGACCGGACTGCTAGTGGGTACTTTTGGGGTGTTCTGGATTCATACTCTGCTCTGGATGTTTCGGGGTTTCGTCGAAAATCGGGAAAAGAAACGTGCCTTAATTGCGGGGACGCATCATGAAATCAAGGATCCCCACAAAATTTATCGCCGCTTTACCAGACTTCACATCTTTCTGCATATTTTGGTGATTACCAGTTTCCTCCTGCTCTCCCTGACAGGTATCCCACTCAAGTTCGCCGAACAGCAATGGGCTGCGGTGATGATGAACTTCTACGGCGGCGCGGCCAATGCTGCCCTGCTGCACCGGTTTGGTGCAGTTATCACCTTTGTTTACTTTGCAGCTGCGCTGGCTATGAGTGCCAAGTTCCTGTTTTACAAGCTGCAGTATCCGGCGGATTTCTTCCGTCGGTTATTTGGTCCAGAGTCGCTCTGCCCGAACCTGCGTGATGTTCAAGATGTCACCGCCATGGTTCGCTGGTTCCTGTTCCTCGGTCCAAAGCCGACCTTTGATCGCTGGACCTATTGGGAAAAATTTGACTTTCTCGCCGTCTTTTGGGGTATGTTTGCCATTGGTGGTTCCGGCCTAATGCTCTGGTTCCCAGAGTTCTTCGGGGCTGCATTGCCAGGGTGGGTGTTTAATGTGGCAACTATCATTCACTCGGATGAAGCTCTGCTGGCAACTGGTTTCATCTTTACCGTCCATTTTTTCAATACCCACGGTCGGCCTGAGAAGTTCCCGATGGACTTCGTTATCTTCAATGGTGAATTGCCGAAGGAAGAGTTTATTGAAGAACGTGGTGATCAATGGAAGCGTTATGAGGAAGAGGGAATTCTTGACCAGTATGTCAAGGAGAAGCCGAGTGGCATTGCCTACGACTTCTTCATCAAGGGGTTTGGTTTTATAGCGTTGTTTACCGGTGTGGCATTGTTACTCTTGATGATCTATGCTTTCACCGTTGGCGGGCACCACATTTAATTCGGTTGGTTTAGTTGTACAATCCGAAAGGGGTTGCCATTCGGCAACCCCTTTCCTTTTTACTATAGAGAAGATTATGAAAGATAAAGGGTTGCTCATACCCATACTTGCAATTGCAGTTTACATTATTGGTGGCATAGCAACTTTTTCCGGGGCTGGCCTTATTATGTTGATGAAAGGCAAAGACTTATGGGGCTGGGGAGAAGGGCATACGATTGGATACCTTTTGGTTTTCGTAGGGCTGATCTTATCTATTTTAGGTGTGCTGATTATGCGTATCCTCAGAAACCGGATATAAACTTTTCTTAACCTGCATAGACATAACACTGTTTCCGTTATTGACAGTACTTTACTGAAATGCTAGGGTTCCTTCCATATCAGCCTTCTGTTTAACTACCTGTTTATACCATTAAATAAGAATTTCTAGCGGCTCTAAGATCCTGTGTTAAAGTTAAACTGGCGGTTTGTTGTTTTGACTTTGTATTTGTAGAGGAGAAAATTCACATGGTAAAATTAGCCGATATTCCAAAGGCATTTGTAAAAGGAATTACCCACAGCTGGCTTTCTCTGGTCGGTGCCATGGTGGTCACGGTTACTTTTCCATTTTTGGTCGGAGCGGTTCTGTACGACACCTTTATGCATATAGCTAATCCCTATTTAAGTGGGTTTATTTATATGATTCTCGGCCCTGCATTTATGGGTGGCCTGTTGCTGGTATTCATCGGCCTGTTCTTTGCCAGGGGAAAAGAAGAGGTCCGGCTGTTTACGCTGGGTTACCTGCGCGATAAACTGTCAGATGAATCGGGTTACAATCGAATTCGTAAACTGGTCTTTGTCGGGGTATTCCTGACTTGTATCAATCTTTTTGTTGTCGGTATTCTTGCTTACAGCGGTTACCATTATATGGAGTCTGATGCGTTTTGCGGGGAAGTCTGTCATGTGCCGATGACTCCCGAGTTCACTGCCTACCAGAACTCTGCTCACTCCCGTGTTGGCTGTGTCGAGTGTCACATCGGCACCGGGGCCTCCTGGTTCGTTAAATCGAAGATTTCAGGTGCTCGGCAACTTTATGCTGTTGTTGCCGATACTTTTTCCCGCCCGATTAAAACTCCGGTACATGGTCTGCGTCCGGCACGTGACACTTGCGAACAGTGTCATCGGCCAGAAAAATTCCATGGTGACAGACTGGTTGTCAAAGATAAGTATCTTGAAGATGAAAACAATACCCATGTGCAGACAGTTTTGTTGCTGAAAATTGGTAGTGCTGGGGATCTAGCAGCGGAATCCCACGGTATTCACTGGCATGTGGCCCCGGAGAATGAGATCAGCTACACGGCTGCGGACTGGGAACGAAATATTATTCCGGTTGTTTCACAGAAAACCGCCAACGGCAATAAAATTATCTATCGGTCTGGCGAAGCTGATGAACAAATAGCAGCAGCGACCAATTTGGAAGAACGGGTTATGGATTGCATCGATTGCCATAACCGACCCAGTCATATTTATCTTCCGGCAGATGAAGCGGTTAATGGCAAAATTCTGACCAACAACATTCCAACAGCCCTGCCTTTTATCAAGCAACAAGCAATGAAGGTTGTGTCAGTTGAATATAAAACCCAGGACGAAGCCCGTACCGCAATTGCTACTGAACTGACAAGCTACTACAAAACCAGTTATGCGGATTTTTACAGCGAAAACCGGCCTTTGGTAGAAAGGGCGATTGCAGGAGTTCAAGCTGCATACGTGGAGAATGTTTTCCCAGAAATGGGAATCCAGTGGGACACTTACAGCAGCAACCTTGGGCATGCCAATGATTTCGGTTGCTTCCGCTGCCATAATGAAGAACATGAATCAGCCGAAGGTGAAGTCATTTCCATGGATTGTGACGCCTGTCATACAATTTTAGCTGAAGATGAAGAAGATCCGGAAATTATTAAAACCCTCCTTGGGGGGAGTTAGTTTGAACTATTGTCCTCTTATTGACTCGAAAGGAGAAGCTATGAAAAAACTACTGACGTTATTCCTGCTGCTTGGTTTAATCCTTTTCAGCAGCATGTCGTTTGCCAGCGATACGACTGCCACCGTTGCTGAATGTATTGAGATGAGCAAGCAGGCGGCAGAAATGATCCTGCAAGATAAAGATGCTGCTTTGGCTGAAATTTCCAATAAGAACGGCAAATTTGTCTGGAAAGATTCCTATGTTTTTGCCATGGATTTGAAAGGGAAGATGCTGGCTCACCCAATGATGCCCGGGTTGATGAAAATGAAGAGCTTGCTGAGCACCCCCGACAAGAATCCTAAAGAGCCTAAGATGCTTTTTGTTGATTTCGTTGTTCTGGCTGGCACCCAGGGAGAGGGATGGGTCGATTATATGTGGCCTAAGCCTGGCAGCACTACCCCGATGACGAAAGAGACTTACATTTACCGTGTCCCTGGAACCTCAATATTCGTCGGTGCTGGAATCTACCGATAGACCCTAACGTTAATTTTGTTTTTGCGAATCAACGAAAAAGGAGTGGCCAGATAATGCGGCCGCTCCTTTTTTTATGCTAGAGTGTATGTTGCTTCGGTAGAGAAAAAATTGGTATCTTCATAATCAGGGTCCAAACATCAATCTATGATTTGTTATCTAAGGGAGTTTCTATGGCTGAATTAAAAGATAAGTTTTGGCTTGATGCTGAACATGCGGCTCTGCTTGTTATCGATGTTCAGGAAAAACTGGCACCAGCGATGAACCAGGATTTGTACAAACAATTGATTCTACATGTAAATCTTTTGATTGAAGGGTTTAAGACGCTCGACCGCCCTATAATCGCGACAGAACAATATTCGAAGGGGCTGGGCCACACCGTTGCTGAATTGAGCGGGGCAACGGATCAACATTGTATTGAGAAGATGGCCTTCAGTTGTTGTGGTGAGGAAAGTTTCAATGTCGCTTTGGATAAGAGTGGGGCTAAGCAGGTATTGATCGTTGGCATGGAAAGTCATGTGTGCGTATTCCAGACGGTACTTGATTTGTTGGATCGTGGGTATGTTGTCCATCTGGTGAAAGATGCCGTCTGTTCGCGTTTTAAAGGTGACTATGATAATGCAATCAGCACAGCTGCCAGAGCTGGTGCGGTGATTACCACAACCGAAACAGCTCTTTTTCAGCTGGTTAAGGTTGCTGGGACGGATGAGTTTAAAGCTATCTCGAAACTGGTGCGTCAGCGAACCTCTTGATGGAGGAATTGACGACTAACCAGCGGACGAAACTGCGTAATAAATTATTGACCCTGCAGGAGGAGTTGAGGTTGTTGCTGACTGAGTCCTCAGCCAGCAGTCAGATTGTTGATCTAGCGCAGCCGATCGGACGGTTATCCAGAATGGATGCATTACAGCAGCAGGCTATGGCTAAGGCAAATCGTACTGGACATCAGCACCGGTTGATCCTTATCGAAGCGGCTTTGCTTGCAATCAAACTGGAACGCTATGGTGAATGTCGACGTTGTGAAGAGCCGATAGGCTATTCCCGCCTGAATGTACGACCCGAATCGCCCTTTTGTCTTGATTGCCAAAAGCAGAGTGAACAAACTCATGTCTAATTTCGTATTATTTTTTCTTATGGTGATTGGTGGTGTTGCCGTTGCAATACAGCCCTCACTCAATGCCCGATTGGCAGAAAAGACCGGTTTTCTCCAAGCTGCTACGGTTTCTTTTGCTATTGGAACCTTGATACTTCTACTGATTTCTCTGGCAAGTGGACAGGGGAGCTTCCGGCGGATTTCTGACGCGGACTGGTGGCAATTAACTGGAGGGTTGTTTGGCGCATTTTTTGTGACAATGACTATTGTTGGCGTGCCACGGATCGGAGTCACTGCAGTTCTTGCTTTAACGATCGTCTCACAGTTGCTTGCCGGGCTGGTGATGGATCACTATGGTTTATTCGGTATGCGTGGTATCCCAATTGATTATAAACGAATGCTTGGCGTGACACTGTTATTGGTTGGTGTTTTTCTCATCTGTAGACGTTAGTATCCCATCTCAAATGGCAATTTACCCCACTCCAGTGACAGTATTGACGGGTCTTTTGAACCACAATTTCCCGTGTGACGCAGCCGGAGTGGAACAGCTGATTTGAGAATAAGAGCGGCAAAGGTTTGACGGCAAAGCCCGAGTTTTTGCCACTCCTCAAAACAGCTGTGGAATACAGGGAACCCGCCATAGGCGGGCAAGGAGTTCGGGTGCCATTTTCTGCTTACTCTTTTGTGGCACGACAAAAGAGTAAGGCGACGAGCGGGGGCGCAACCCCGCGACCTTGTGGGTTGTTAACCGTATTCGGGGGACACGTAACAAGTACATGTCCCCCGAATACTTTCTTAATTAGCGCCATTCTATCCCGTTACCTAAATAAACCCCTGCAATGGACCACCATTTACCGCTAGCTGATTAACCTGATCTTCGATCTCTGGATCGTCAATCAGGGCTGGCGCATGCTGTGGCTTGCTGCGTGCATCGATAAGTAATGACCCAGAACAACCCCAGTGTTTTGCCCTTGAAAAACTGCCAATACCGTAAACGTCTGCAGCCGGATTGGATCGGGTAAAGCAAACCCAAAGCCAGTTGTTTAATGCCGCCGCACAAAATGCACTGTCATCAACAATCAAGATCAAAGGGAAGTTATTAATTGGTTCATCTACAGTAATTTTTTTGCAGAAGCGCAGCAGATTCAGATCTGCTCCCGGCCGATATGCACTGCAGGATGGACCTTCTATGAGTAGAATGCCGGGAAGGGCAATATTGGGGTTTTTAAAACCGCGTGGAAGACTCAAGTTTTCAGGAATGTCTGTCGGGAGATCACGTCGTTTTTCTCCAACGGCTGCCATCACGACTTTTGAACCCTGGTTCAAGCCATGCCCACTGTAATCAAGGGTGTCTATCGTTGTCGCTGTCTGAAAGTGCAGATCTCGCTGCCAGTCGACTCTTTCCAGCAGATGCTGGAAAAATTCTGGGATATTGTGAACATCCAGATGCGGATTGTCGTTTTTATTGGTGATCAATAGATACTTTGCTAGAGATAATTGCCCCTGTCCCAGCACTGCGTGGGCCTGAGTCAACAGTTCCTGCGGTTGCTCAGGTGTGTTGTAGGGGGTGTAGCGTTCGCTGCCAATAACAAGTAGCAGCGGATGAACGCCAGCGGCATCAACGGCATGAACGGCTTTTATCCCAGGGAGAACCTCTGGAATCAGCGCTCCCGTCAACTCATGAATAAATTCCCCAAAACTGGTATCTTCCTGTGGCGGTCGTCCAACTGTTGTGAATGGCCAGATAGGGTCCGGTCGATGGTAGACCCGGTCAACTTTAACCAACGGAAAATCGTGAGCTAGGCTGTAATAACCAAGGTGGTCGCCAAAAGGGCCTTCTGCCTTCTGTTGCTCTGGGTCAATGGTACCACAGATGACAAAATCGGCAGTGGCGGGCATGGGTAAAAAACCAGAGGGTTGTACCAGCGGAATCCGGTGCCCACCAAGCAACCCGGCGAAAGCCAGCTCTGGCATCCCTTCAGGCAGCGGCATCACGGCAGCAACCGTCAGGCTGGGAGGCCCACCAACAAAAATATTGATGCGGAATGGTTTTTTAAGTTCCAACGCCTCCTGATGATGGACACCAATACCACGATGAATCTGATAATGAAGGCCAATTTCCTGATCCTGACGGTAGTCATTGCCCGATAACTGCACTCGGTACATTCCTAAATTCGATGAACGAATCCCCGGTTTTCGACTGCTTTCGCTATAGACTTGCGGCAAGGTAATAAAAGCTCCCCCATCATCGGACCAGCTTTTGATCTGCGGCAGATTGCTGATGGTTGTTTGATGCTGCAATATCGGCGCGGATTTGACGCGTTTGGGGAGCAGATGCAAAGCGGCAGGAGGTGCTGATAAAAAAGATGACGGTGTTTTTAGCAAACTTTTAGGATCAATTTTTAACCTGACCAAGGTTTCCACCTGCCGTAACGTATCGCGAAACAGGTATCGAGTTCGCTCGAGAGTACCAAAAAGATTGGCCACGGCGGGAAAACGACTGCTGGTGAGATTGGTGAAAAGCAGTGCCGGACCCTGATGCTGGTAAACTCTTCTCTGGATTGCCCCAGCGAGTAAATTTGGTTCAATTGGCTGGTCGATGCGAACCAGTTGTCCGCTGCTTTCCAAGGCGTTGATCGCCTGCCTAAGTGTTCTATATCCCATTTAAAATGATCCCGTCTAAGAAAAGAAGATGAGTGGTTTTTATACTTCAGCAAAGCAGAAAAGGCAATGCTGGGAAAGTTTGTGAATAAAGGTTCAAAAATAATCAACACTCCAGTATGGTTAAGCATTAGTAGAATAAATAGAGTCACCTATTCTGGATGAGGAGCCATAGATGCGTATTCGTTTGGCAATTAGATTTACAATCATAACGAGTATTGTTTTGCTTGTTGTTATGTTTATTTCCGCGTTCTTGCACATCGAAAAAGTACAAAATATTTTTACTGAAAAAACAATACATGAAGCCGATACCCTTTCAGATATGATCTTGCGCGACTCGCACCATTTAATGTTGGAAGACAACCGCGAACAGTTGCAGTTGATGATTGAGGAAATTGGCAGAAATAGCCGCGTTCAGAGGGCTCGAATTCTTGGGAAGGCTGGGGTTGTCAGTTTCTCAACAAATAAACTTGAGATTGGCACTGCGCTGAGTGAAGACGATGAAAGCTGTTCATTTTGCCATCTTAAAGGTTCAAAGGCGCTGGTTGATGCCTCGGTTGATAAGCGCAGTAGGATTATCTCTGACGATCCGGGGAACCCGTATTTAAGCATCACCCGAGGAATTTATAATGAGCCAAGGTGCTCTACGGCAGATTGCCACTTTCATTCTCCTGAGGAAAATAAAATTGGGGTGCTGGACATGGTAGTCTCTCTGGATCAGATGGCTGACTTGGCTCATGCCCACCATGGGGATGTCATCGTATCGACATCCATTATGCTGGTGATTCTTTCTCTGTGCCAATTTCTGTTAACCAGAAAATATATTTGCGATCCAATTCAGGGCTTACTGGAAAAGACACAGGATCTTTCGGCAGGAGATCTGTCCGCTCGAGTGGAGATTATTTCTAAAGATGAAATCGGGGAATTGGGGCGTTCGTTCAATAACATGGCCGATAACCTCGCTCAGGCACAGATCGAACTGCAAGATTGGGGCAATACGCTGGAGCATAAAGTTGAAATGCGAACCGCAGAAATTACTGATATGCAGAGCCAACTATTGCGTTCTGCAAAATTAGCTTCAATGGGGGAACTGGTTGCCGGGGTCGCCCATGAAATTAACAATCCACTAACCGGTATATTGATGTTTGCATCGTTATCATCAAAAACCCCCGATCTTCCACAGCAGGTTAAAGACAATCTCGACCTGATTGTTTCAGAGACGGGAAGATGCGCGAAAATTGTGCGTGGCTTGTTGGAGTTTGCCCGAGAGTCGTTTCCAGAAAAAAAACTGGATTCGATTAACCGGATTATCGAGCATACGTTGGAGCTTGTTTCTCATCAGACAATTTTCCAGGATGTGGATATCCGCTATCGTGGCGGGGAGGGCTTGCCCCAGTTGGAAATTGATGCCGATCAAATGCAACAGGTTTTTCTCAACATCTTTATCAATGCCGGGCAGGCCATGCCAAATGGTGGTTCATTAATCATAGCCACGGAATTTATAGAAAAAGAGAAAGCGATCAAGATTATTATTGAGGACACTGGCGCAGGAATCAGTCAGGAAAATCTGGATAAAATCTTCGATCCATTTTTCTCTACAAAAGCACAAAAAGGCTTTGGGTTGGGATTATCAGTGTCCTACGGAATTATCAATAATCACGGTGGTCGGGTGGATGTTAAGAGCCGCGAAGGTGAAGGAACCAGATTTTCAATTTATTTTTCAATCGAGGACAATAATTTGTTACAGAGTTCCGAGGGAGAAGAATCCCCATCTTAGGATGAGCGAGTTCATATTACACGTGGTCTTTAACAGAAATTCCCAACTTCTTCAATAGTGCCTGGAAATTTGGTCTGAGCATTCCGGTTTCTTCTGCTGCTTTGGTTACGTTCCAGTTGTTTCTCTCCAGGGCGGCATAAACAAAAGCCTTTTCAGCGGGTTCCACTGCCTGCTCACGGAGTTTCCGCTTAACTTCCTTCAACTCCTCTGTGTTGATTGGAGCAACCATATCTCCATTGGTTACTGCAAAGTCCTGCGAATTCGGCAGTTCCAGGCAGTCGCGTTGAATCAGATCATCTTGTGTCAGAACGACTGCTCTTTCAATAATATTTTCCAGTTCACGGACATTGCCCGGAAACGGGTAATCATGTAGTGCCAGATGAGCATCAGCAGAAAGCCCTTTGATCTCCCTGCCAATATCCTCAGAAAACTTCTTCAGGAAATAACCGATCAGCAGGGGGATATCACCAGCTCGTTCACGCAATGGCGGTAGACTGATCGGAATGATATTCAAGCGGAAATAGAGGTCATCGCGGAAATTACCTTCCTCTACCATCTTATCCAGCCCACGGTTAGTTGCAGCGATCAAACGGATGTCGATAGGAGTCGCCTTGGTTCCGCCAATCGGTGTCACTTCGCGCTGTTGTAAGACGCGAAGCAGTTTTGCCTGGGTTGCCATGCTCAGGTTGGCAATTTCGTCCAGAAATAAACTGCCCCCGCTAGCCACACTGAATAAGCCGGGCTTAGATTGGGTGGCACCGGTGAAGGATCCTTTGACATGGCCAAATAATTCACTTTCCAGCAAGTTTTCCGGCAAAGAATTGCAATCGATAGCAACAAAGGCACCGTCTTTTCGTGGGCTGTTATTGTGAATAGCCCGGGCAACCAGTTCCTTGCCGGTTCCACTCTCTCCAGTGATCAGAACAGAACTGTTCGTCGGAGCGACCTGTAGGATTCGCTGAAAGACTTTCTGCATCGGATC
>JASJGU010000022.1:0-30981 GCA_033791385.1 Desulfuromusa sp. | reverse complement strand
TGCTTTCCCGAATGATAGCAATGAATGGGCGGATACCGATGGTGATCAAATTGGTAACAACAGTGATCTCGATGATGATAATGACGGAATTGCTGATGTGCGAGATGGTTTTCCACTGGATGCTACACAGTCTGGTTGGGTTATCTCGGCAACAGCAGGCACTGGTGGTTATTTGAATCCAGAGGGAGAAACATCTGTGCTCTATGGCGGTTCGCAGGGCTATCAACTGACACCAATGGCCGGTTATTACATCAATGATTTATTGGTAGATAATGTTTCTGTCGGTTTGGTGGCCGATTATGCCTTTGAAAATGTCAGTGATCACCACAGCATTGCCGCGATCTTTGCTCCGATTCCCTCTGGTCTCAGTTATGATCCGATCGCGTCTGGCTTGATCGGCGTTGAGCGAGTTGATGGCGGAGATGACAGTAGTAATTTGGTTGATAGCAAGCCGAAGCAGGACCTTGATTACCGATTCCGGATTATGCTGCGTGATTCTGCTACTGTCGATCAGCGGAAGGTTTTCCTGACTCTGAATGGTTATAAATATCAGATGGACATTGATCATGGTGCGATTGCTAGCGGTGCTGATTATGTCTTTACCACCCGCTTAGGACCGGCCTTCTCACATCGATTCTATTTCAGTGCCGAAGATCTGTCCGGCAGGCAAATGTGGCGTTATCCGCAGAGTGGCGATTTGCCAGGTCCTGCTGTAGGACTTCTCAACGGTAAAAATGTTCTTGGTATTGCAGTTGATATCAATGCTTATGCCCTGGATGCCAGTGAAGCCTTTGACGATAAAATTGTTTATCGCTGGATTCCTGATTCAGGTCCAAATGGATCATATAAACTAGCCGATTCAGGCGCCCCTATATCCTCTGGTGAGGGTTATGTCCTGAAGAGGGCCTCAGAGATGACACTACCAAACCTAGGTGTTTATGCTGAAATCAGTACTCCCACTTATGAAATGCCGGTGAAATCAGGCTGGAATCTCATCAGCAATCCTTATGGAGGAAATGTCGCTCTTGCAGATGTTGAAATTCGGTTGGGTGATGCCGCACCGATTTCATGGTTGACGGCCGCAACAAATAATCTGGTTGTTGATGCGATTTATTCCTACCTCGGAGCCGATTGGGGCAATGAAAATGAATTTGCCAGTGCGGTGGGAACCGACTCGGTATTCCTGACCCCATGGATCGGTTACTGGATCTATGTGAATCCAACTGAACAGGACATCTCGTTAATAATTTCAAAGCCTTTGCAGTAACAGGAGAATGACCATGAAAAGGTTCCTTGCAATAAATATATCTCTTTTTGCTTTGCTGTCCCTATTGCTGCTGTCTGCCTGTAGTGGAGGCGGAGGAGGGGAAACGACCGTAACCAGCAGAGCAGCTGACGATGGAAGTTCTTCTACGGTGACAACTTTATCTGGAACAGTGGCCGATGGTTATCTCACGGATGCCCGGGTCTTTCTTGATCGGAATAACAATAGAGTCTATGACAATGGCGAGCCGATGGCACAATCTACGTCTGGAGGGGTTTACTCATTAGCAGTTAATCCGGGAGAAGGTGAGCTTTATCCAGTTGTTGCGCAGGTTGTTGCCGGCCAAACGATTGATGAAGATACCGGAATTCCAGTTGTTAATGGTTATTTACTGGAAACATTGCCTGGGCACTGGGGATTTATTTCTCCTTTAACGACCTTGGTAAAGCTGGAAAGTAATAAAAATCCATCTCTTTCTGTTCAACAGGTGGAAATAGCGGTTCGGTCACAACTTGGGATCGCGGATTCGGTATCACTTTTTACCGACTATATTGTGCCTGCTAATGAGGATGCAACTGTCGTTGCAGAGTACAGTCGTGCCCATAGGGCAGCTCAAGTCGTCGCTAATCTTATGGGCAGTTTACGGGTCCGTATTTCTCAAAATTTAGGCGGAATGATTGAAGATGCAGAGCAATTGCCGGTGTCTTACATGATCGGTGACCAGATTATCTGGCAAGCGCCATTGATTGAGCAGGCTCTCGACAACGAACGAAACCAAAACTCAGTGGTTGATGTTTCTGCCTTGTCTATTGCGATGATCGAAGCAATCAATATCGATGGTATAGATGAGTATATGTTGGTTCTTTACGAGCAAAGATTGGAGCAAAACTTTGACACATGGGACATGCAACCGCCACAGATCCAGAGTCAATCCCCCCCTGCCGCAGACACTGCTTCGGTCACTGCGATTGTTTCGTTATCATTTGATGAATTGCTTGATGAAACTTTACTGAATAACGACATCGTTGAGCTATCAGGGCCAAATGGTTTGGTGTCCGGTAGCCTGGATTATGATTCTGAGCATATCCGTCTAACCTTTACCCCAAACCAGTTATTGCTGCCGTTCAGCAATTATCAGGTGACAGTGAGGGGGGTGCTGGCAGATACCCTCGGTAACCCATTGGGAGAGGATATAACTTGGGCATTTACAACAATCTTTGATCAAGTGCCACCACCACTACCTGATTTTTGAGTTTTTCACAATCAATAACGGCTACATCCTGTAGCCGTTATTGATTAAGCCAGTTCATTAAATGAAAAGAAGGATTTAACTATGAATATTCCCGCAAATTTTCTTCTTGTATCCAACTCGTCACTCCTCTCGTTACTTCTCTGGTTTGTGATTATTTCTACATTGCTCTACATGGCACGAAAACCTGCACATGATGCCCTTATTTCAGCTAGCAGAATTTTATTTCATGCTTTTCGGTTGGGAGCCTCATCACTTATTTTGGCTGAAAAGCGTCTCAAAGAAAGAAATAAAGAGGTTTTGCTCGCTGAGGGGAAAATTGCGAGCGAGCGTATCATAGAGAGAGAATTCGAACGGGTTAACATCTCTGTTACAAAAGATCTATCTACTTTTCCTGCCTTACAACGGAGTGTCTCTGAAACGATCACGATGATAGATGAGGATTATCATAAAAGTGCAGAAGTTCCTCCGACTCCTCCAGGGTGGGCCAAAGCAATAGAGCCGATCACCAATATCCCGCCTGGAGACGATTCCATGGTTGCCGATGTTTTAAAGAGCATAAAAGTTGCTCTGGATAAGGGGCAGGAGAAGGCTCTTGCAGAATACAGGATAAGTTCAAAAGAGCGGCATGGCTGGTTGAAAAAAATGGTTCCAAATCTGCGTCAAATCGAAAAAGGGCTCAGTGAGGTTAACCTCCGCATAAAAAACCTACTCGAGCGCTCTAGTACAATTGATCGACATATGGATGAATTCGAGCAGATCAATAAAGGCAGTAATAAGGTTGAACAAAAGCTCTCTTCTTCTTCTCTAACACAGTTCTTTATTTCAGGATTTGTTCTCGCAATAGCAATTGGTGGCGCAATGATTAACTTTAATCTCATCGCCAGACCGATGCAGGAGATGGTTGGCGGTTCAGTTCACATGATGGGGTTTAGGGTTGCTGATATCGCTGCCTTGGTGATTATTTTAGTGGAGGTCTCCATGGGCCTTTTTTTAATGGAGTCTTTGCGCATTACCCGCCTTTTTCCAGTTATCGGCGCATTGGATGATAAAGTACGATTTCGTATGATTATCGTCTCGTTTGTGTTTCTATTTCTCCTGGCCAGCATTGAAGCAGGGTTGGCGTATATGCGTGAACTTTTATCTCAAGATGATGCGGCTTTGGTTGCAGGGCTATTGAGTAACGCTGCAGCTACACCGGTTGAAATGTCAGGTCGTTGGATTACGATGGCAGCACAGATGGGGATGGGTTTTGTTCTGCCGTTCGCTTTAACGTTTGTAGCCATCCCCCTGGAGTCGTTTATCCATTCATTCCGGACTGTTTTAGGCGTTTTTTTCGTCGGATTTTTGCGTTTAAGTGCGGGTTTATTGCGTCTACTGGGTAATATCAGCCGCTACAGCGGAAAGAGTCTGGTCAATATTTATGATCTGGTCATTTTTCTGCCCTTGTGGTTTGAGGGAAAAATAAGGGTTATGAATCCTGTTGGTATTGAACCAAGTACCTCCGGTGGGAAGGTAACTCCAGATGACAGCAACCCTTCAAAAGCACAAAATCGCACAAAGGCTACGGCAAAAAACAGAGTGCCCCGAAAGAAGACTGCAAATAAATTAATAAAAATAGAGGATGAAAGTCCGGTGGATCAAACGCAGGAGGTACTCTTATGAGATTTGTATTCCTGTGCTGGGTACTGCTTCCTCTATTGTTTACTGGCTGTTCTTCCGACCCGAATGGTGGCACTTACAGTCGGGGTATTTATCTGTTGATAGATACGTCTGGAACCTATACTCAGGAGCTCAAGAAGGCGCAGCAGATTATCAACTATACGCTGGCCAAGCTTAATTCTGGAGATACGCTTGTTGTGGCCAGTATTGATACTGCCAGTTTTAGTGAAAAAGATATTATCTCCAAGGTCACTTTTGATGATAGACCGAGCAAGGCGAATCAACAAAAGAGGCTTTTTAACGAGAAGATTGACCAGTATGTTAAACAGGTCAAGTCCAGTCCATACACCGATATTACCGGGGGAGTTCTCCAAGCGACAGAATTTTTAAATGAAAGAAATTCTCGACACAAGACAATTTTGATCTTTTCCGATCTGAAAGAGGAATTGAAGGAAGGCTATGTCAGGGATATCCCATTAACACTTCAGGGTTTTGAGGTTGTCGCATTGAATGTGACTAAACTCCGTAGTGACAATATCGACCCACGGGAATATATGGATAGACTGGAAAAATGGAGAAGCCGTGTTGAAGGGGGAGGTGGCCATTGGAAGGTGATTAATGATCTGGAACGATTGGATAAATTAATTCAATAAAAATATTCAGTCCTGTGGACTCAAGTCAAAGCTTTTCAAGTGTTGCTCGTGATTTTATAGATTCATTCGTCAGTGTCCTGATTTTTAATCAACCTGCGTTTGATTCGGCGCGTGACATACCAGATTGTGACCAGAACAACAGGAATAGAACAGGCGAGCAGAACATTTTTATCCAACCCCCACTGTTTGAGTGGGAGTCCGTTGAACAGGTAACTGAGCAGTCCGATTGCATAATAACTGATTGCTGCAATAGAAAGCCCTTCAACGGTTTCCTGTAGGCGGAACTGTAACTTGCTGCGCTGATTCATTGCTGAGAGCTGGGAGCGGTTCTGTTCCTGCAGGTTCAGATTGACTCTTGTTCTCATTAAATCACTGGCTCGCTCAATTCGTTTGGACAGATCTTCCATCCATTTTTGTACTGATTCACTGGTTCTTAATGCGGGATTTAGCCTTCGGTTGACAAATTCTCCGATTGAAAGATGCTCCTCTATTTTTTCTTCATTGATCCGCTCCAGTCGATCCTTTACCAGTTGATGATAGGCCCGTGTTGCAGAAAAGCGATGCGTAGTCTCAGCCCGATAGGTTTCCAGCTGAGCTTCAATCGTGGTTATTTTTCCCAGTAGTTGGCGCTCACTGCTGGCCGTATCGAGGTCTGCAACAGCGGTCAGAATTTCAGCCAGTTGGTTATCCATATTGAGTAACTGCGGGGCAATCCGTTTGGCAATCGGCAGGGAAAGCAGGGACAGTAGACGGTAGGTTTCCAGATCCATCAACCGCCGGGATAATCGCCCAGTTTGCAGGTCGCTCATTCCCAGGTTGTTGATAATAAATCGACCGTAGCCATCCCCATGCAATTTAAAAGCGGTGTGAATTTGTGCTTTCCCAGCATAAGTGCTACTCCGCATCACCGAATGACCTTCAAAGCTTCGAACCAGAGAGTTAGCATCGTAATCGAGTTGCTGATCGTCAATGATGATATGAAATGCAGCGATCATCTGCCCGGGAAGCTGTCTCATCCAGTCGGACGGTAGTAAATCAACTGCCGTGTGCTGAAACGGCTCCCCTACAGATGGTGCTGGTTGCAGGATTGTTAATGAATAAAATTCAACGTGTCGCTCCCAGTTGATGATGAAATCACCAAAGCTTTGATGGAAGGTTACAGCATCGGCCTGCGGGGGATTGATTTCATAGCGCTTACATAGTTCACAAAGGAGATCGTAGGATTTCTTAAGATCTTCTGGATTGATACAACATGCCGCTAAATGGGTGATCTGTTGGGGCGATTCCAGTGAGTGGAAAGGTCGTATGTGCAGCTCGTTGTAAAGTGTGTCGCGCAGCGGATGGAGCTGATATTCAATGCGGCTGCATTTGGCCATATTCGCTTCCTTACTTTCAATGTTCAGATGCGGGACTGGTTGGTGTTTTTTCTTTCGTAGTCGTGAGAAACTTTCAAGAAAAGGTTCTGTTTTCCTGTTCTTGGACGCGAATGAAGGTTGTACGCTTGGTCAGTTCTTTAAGTGCTGCAGCGCCCACATAAGTACAGCTGGAACGGACCCCGCCGAGGATATCTTTAACCGTGGCTGCGACTGCTCCTCGATAAGGAACCTCCACCGTTTTCCCTTCTGAGGCACGATACTCGGCCACGCCACCGGCATGCTGCTCCATTGCTGTTTCTGAACTCATGCCATAAAATTGTTTGAACTGCTGACCATCCCGTTCAATTAACTGACCACCACTTTCATCATGTCCGGCGAACATGCCACCAAGCATGACAAAATCTGCGCCACCACCGAAAGCCTTGGCAACATCCCCTGCACTGACACAGCCACCATCTGAGATGATGCGGCCGCCCAGCCCGTGAGCTGCATCGGCACATTCAATCACGGCTGAAAGTTGCGGGTATCCAACCCCGGTTTTTACCCGGGTGGTGCAGACTGAGCCCGGTCCGATACCAACCTTGACAATATCAGCCCCGGAGAGAAGTAATTCTTCAACCATTTCTCCGGTGACCACGTTGCCCGCTACAATTGTTTTATCAGGGAAATTGTCACGGCATAGTTTGACAAAATCAACAAACGCCTCGGCATAGCCATTGGCCACATCAATGCAGATAAACTCAAGTTGCGGGTGCTGTGAAAGAATTTTTTTAAGTTGGTTGAAGTCGGCTTTAGCGGTGCCGGTGCTGACCATAATTCGTTGGTAAATGGTTTCGTTTTGATGGCTAAGAAAATTCTGCCACTCTTGCAGGGTGTAGTGTTTATGAATTGCAGTCAGTAGACCGAAGTCGGCAAGAACTTTCGCTAGTTCAAAAGTTCCAACAGTGTCCATATTGGCCGCAATGACCGGAGTTCCGGTCCATTTTCTTTGGCTGTGAAGAAAAGTGAAATTTTGGGATAAGTTGACTTGGGAGCGACTTTTCAGGGTTGATCGTTTGGGACGAATAAGGACATCTTTAAAGCCGAGTTTTAGATCAGATTCAATACGCATCAGGTTTCCTTGTTTGGTCAGGCCATAGTGATCAGGTGGACAATTGAACAACAAAAAGTATTCTGGGAAAATAGCGCAAATTTAGTTTCAGGGAAAGGGTAGATTCAGCTTGAAGATTATTGACCATCGAACTCTGACGGTGCTAAGATTTCGTAACTGATTATCGTCCAGATCTTTATTCTTGGAAGATCGTTTCATGGTCGCAAATTCTGTTTCTAGCAGTTTTCCCAGTTAATATTCCCTCTTCGGAAAATATATCACTTATGGAACACTCCAATTTCGTTCATCTTCATTTACACAGCCAATACAGCCTGCTTGACGGGGCGATCAAGCTTGATGAATTGGTGTCCCGGGCCAAAGAATTTAAAATGCCGGCTATCGCGGTGACCGATCATGGCAATATGTTTGGTGCCGTTGAGTTTTACAGTAAAGCGATGAGTGCTGGAATTAAGCCAATTGTTGGCTGTGAGGTCTACGTTGCTCCGGGATCCCGTTTCACTAAAGGGAATGCACGTGGGTCATCAGAGGCTTCCTACCATCTGGTTTTGCTCTGTATGAATCGGATCGGCTACAAAAACATCTGCCACCTGGTTTCAGCTGCTTATCGTGAGGGGTTTTATTACAAACCTCGGATCGATTGGGACCTGTTGGCTCAGCATAATGAGGGTTTAATCGCTCTTTCAGCTTGCCTTGGCGGGGAACTGCCGACATTAATTAATCTCAACCATCCTGAGGAGGCGCTGGAACGTGCTGGACAGATGGCACAAATCTTTGATAATCAGCGCCTTTATCTTGAATTGCAGGAAAACTTTTTACCGGAACAGGCCAAGGCAAATACTGGTCTGATCTCGATTGCCAAAGAATTAGATTTGCCTCTGGTTGCGACCAACGATTGTCACTATCTATCCCGTGAAGATTCTTTCGCTCATGAAATTCTGCTCTGCATCCAGACCGGCAAAACTATGGATGACCCGAAACGCATGCGGTTTCCCAACGACGAATTCTATGTCAAGTCGTCGCAAGAGATGACCCAGTTGTTTCCGGATCAACCAGATGCCATTGCCAACACTATTCAGATTGCAGAACGCTGTAATCTCGATCTCGATTTTGATACCTACCATTTCCCGCAATATGAAAAACCCCCGGGCAAGTCTCTGGACGATGTCCTTGCAGAGCAAAGCCAGATCGGATTAACAGAACGTCTCAATGATATTCGCAAGCTGCGTGATTTGAGTGAGGAAGATGTTCAACGATATCAGGATCGATTGACTGAAGAACTTACATGTATTAAGGAAATGGGGTTTCCTGGATACTTTTTGATTGTTGCTGATTTCATCAACTGGGGGAAGGAGCAACATATCCCAGTTGGCCCAGGACGTGGGTCGGCGGCGGGGAGTCTGGTTGCTTATGCTATTCGAATTACCGATATTGATCCAATCCCGTACAACCTTCTGTTCGAACGGTTTTTGAATCCGGAACGGATATCAATGCCCGATATCGATGTCGACTTCTGTATCTATGGACGTGAACGGGTTATTGAGTATGTTCGGCAGAAATATGGGTCGGAAAATGTCGCCCAGATCATTACGTTTGGCACGATGCAGGCGAAAGGTGCGCTGCGTGATGTGGGTCGGGCATTGAATATCCCTTATGGTGAGGTTGATAAAATCGCCAAACTCGTACCCACGGTGCTTGGAATTACCCTGAAACAGGCGGTTGAGCAGGAGCCGCAATTAAAGGCTCTGGTTGAAAAAGATCCTAAGATCAAAGAACTGGTGAAAATTTCACTGGCCCTTGAAGGTTTGACTCGCCATGCTTCTACCCACGCTGCCGGGGTCGTGGTGACTCCAAAGCCGCTTACTGAATATCTTCCTTTGTATGTTGATCCAAAATCCGGAGGGCAAGTTACTCAGTATCCGATGAGTTACGTTGAAAAAATTGGGCTGGTTAAGTTTGACTTTCTCGGTTTAAAAACCCTGACCGTGATCGAAAATGCTGTTTGCCTGATTCATGAAGGTAAGGATTCCAATTTTGACCTGCGCTTAATTCCCGATGATGACAAGAAAACCTTCGACCTGCTTAGCCGTGGCGAAACGACCGGAGTGTTTCAACTTGAATCGAGCGGAATGAAAGAATACCTGGTTAAGCTAAAACCCAACTGTTTTGAAGATTTGATCGCGATGGTCGCTCTATATCGACCTGGACCGTTGGGCTCAGGGATGGTTGATTCGTTCATCAAAAGAAAGCATGGAACCGAGCAGTTCAAATATGATTTCCCTCAACTTGAAACGCTCCTTAAAGACACTTATGGAGTTATTGTTTATCAGGAGCAGGTCATGCTGATAGCCCAGACTCTGGCTAATTATAGTCTGGGTGCTGCAGATTTGTTACGCAGGGCTATGGGGAAAAAGAAGCCTGAGGAAATGGCCAAACAGAAAAAGATATTTCTTGCGGGTGCTAGCGAAAACAAACTGAATCTGAAAAAAGCGGAAGCCGTTTTTGACCTGATGGAGAAATTTGCCGCATACGGTTTCAATAAGTCCCATTCAGCGGCCTATGCGCTGATTGCTTATCAAACAGCTTATCTTAAAGCGCATTATCCAGTTGAATTTATGGCTGCGTTACTGACCGAGGATATGGAAAATACCGATAAGGTGATTAAGAATATCAGCGAAGTCCGCGCTATGGGAGTCGAGGTTCAACCCCCGGATATCAATGCTTCTGCGCGTTCATTTACCGTTGCAGAAGATGTCATGCGTTTTGGCCTGGGTGCCGTCAAGGGAGTTGGTGCTGCGGCTCTCGATTCGATTCAGCTGGTACGCAAAGAAAAACCGTTCAATTCATTGCAGGATTTCTGCGAGCGCGTTGATTTGCGCAAGGTCAATAAAAAGGTTGTTGAAGCGCTGATAAAGTGTGGTGCATTTGATACTCTGGGTGGCAAGCGGGCTCAATTTTTTGCTGGTCTTGAGGAATCGATGGACATCGGTCAGCGCCTGCAACGAGAGCAAGATTCAGGTCAGGAATCTCTGTTTGGCAGCAAAGAAATTCTATCCGTTGGCGGTAATGGCTATGGCACTCTTCCCGATATTGAGGAGTGGGACGAAAAAACTCTGCTGAGTTATGAAAAAGAGGCGCTTGGTTTTTATGTTACTGGGCATCCGCTGGCGCGGTACAGTGACTCAATCAAACGTTTTGCAACCTGTGAAGCGGCCGGCTTGCCAGAACGTACAGATAAAGAGCAGGTGCGAGTATGTGGAATTGTATCTGGGATTAAGGAGTTGATCACCAAAAAAGGTGACCGGATGGCATTTGTCACGCTGGAAGATCTGAGCGGTTCGGTTGAAGTTATTGTGTTTCCTGAGGTTTACACTGCCGCAATGGAATTCTTGAAAGGGGAGGACCCGTTATTGGTCAGTGGTGAACTAGACGTTGGGGAGGAGGCCTGTAAGATACTTGCGACAGAAGTGGCTTTGTTGCGTGATGTCAAAGAGACGATGGCCAAGCGGGTTCATATTAGATTGACGACCCCTGGGTTGGATGAGATGCAGATGCGGCAACTTAAGGGGATTGTGCAACGCTATCGAGGCAATTGCGATGTGCAGTTGCACATTGTTATACCCAATCGTAGTGAAACGACGATTACTCTGCCCAAACAATTAAAAATGTCAGCCACTGATGCCGCCATGGCTGATGCTGAGGCGTTATTTGGTTATAATGTGATGAACTTTGAGTAGCAGTCGGTTGTGGGGCTTATACTTGACCTCAACACTCCGAAGATTTATTGTGGGATGTTTTTAAGAATTAATTGAAAATATAAATTGATCAATGTCCATTGTCGGGCAGGGAGAAAGTAGATGAATCAATACCTTGATTTTGAACAACCAATTGCTGACCTTGAAACGAAAATTGGTGAATTGCGCGAGTATTCTACGGATAATGTCGATTTTTCCAGTGAGATAAAAAAGCTTGAAAAAAAAGCGGATAAACTGAAAAAAGAGGTCTATTCTAATCTGAGCCGTTGGCAAAGAACCCAGTTAGCTCGGCATGCTAAGCGTCCCTATAGTCTTGATTATATCGAACGAATCTTTACCGATTGGTCTGAAGTTCATGGTGATCGAAATTATCGTGATGATCCCGCTCTGGTTTGCGGTTTTGCCAGAATCGACGGGAAACCCTGTTGTGTTATCGGTCATCAAAAAGGGCGCAATACCAAAGAGAAGGTCCACCGGAATTTCGGTATGCCAAACCCCGAAGGTTATCGTAAGGCTTTACGAGTCATGCAGTTGGCCGATCAGTTTGGTTTGCCGATCTTTACTTTTGTCGATACCCCAGGTGCTTTTCCCGGTATTGGTGCCGAAGAGCGTGGTCAGGCTGAAGCGATAGCCCGAAATTTAAGGGAAATGGCAATGCTGCGTGTCCCGGTTATTGTTACAATTACCGGTGAAGGGGGGTCTGGTGGTGCACTAGCTATTGCCGTGGGCAATCGAGTACTGATGATGCAGTATTCAGTCTATGCGGTTATTTCACCAGAAGGTTGCGCAGCCATTCTCTGGAGTGACGGGACTAAGGGGGCGCAGGCGGCGGAAGCTTTGAAGCTGACGGCACAGGACGTTGATAGTCTGGGTACAGTCATTGATGAAGTCATCCCTGAACCGCTCGGAGGAGTTCATCAGGATCATGATCTGGCTGCGACAATTCTTAAAGAGCATTTATTGAAGCATCTTTCTGAATTGGAAGAGTATTCTCCTGAAGGCTTAATTGAGCAACGCTATCAGCGTTTCAGGAAAATAGCAGTGTTTGAAGAGCCAAAATAATAGCCCCATGATTTTGTTTTGTAGCCTCGTCCGTGCATCGACTTATCTGGCGTTTATTTTAATTCTTGCAAGTTGTGGTGGTCATACCACAAGAGTGATTGATACGCCTGAAACCCGTGAGTTGAAGGGGTGGCAAAAGCCATATGAGGTTGATGGCCAACGTTATCTGCCCCTGCGAGATCATCAGGGTTTTCAGCAGCGTGGTGTTGCTAGCTGGTATGGACGAAAATTTCATGGCCGTAAAACCAGTAATGGTGAGGTTTATGATATGTACGGCATGAGTGCAGCGCATAAAACCCTGCCAATGGGGGTTTTTGTCAAGGTGACCCATTTAGGAAATAATCGACACGTTATTGTGCGAGTCAATGATCGGGGGCCCTTTGTCGCCGGGCGTATTGTCGACCTGTCTTATGGCGCTGCTAAGCAGCTAGGAATTGTCGACTCCGGCACGGCACAGGTTAACCTTCAAGCTCTTGGGTATCAGCTAAGTGATCAGAGCGGGCGGGTCACTTCCAGGACTCCACGAAATTACGACTCCATCAGCTTTGCCGTGCAAATAGGGGCATTTTCGGCCTCTGATAGCGCATACCGGTTGGCAGCAAAAATGCGTAGTGATTACGGCAAGGCGGTTATATCAACGGTAACAGTTAACGGCCAGCAAATATACCGGGTACGGGTCGGTAATTTTAACTCTCTGGAACAAGCAGAAACCGCAGCGCATAGTTTTATTTCAGAGGGCTTTTCTGGCAGTTATGTCGTTGCGTTTGATTGATTTGTGACTCTTATTGTCGGTTTCTGTGGTTTATGGCAGCCAAGAATTTATTGTTGATAAAAGAAAATTAAAAAAAATAACCTAAAAGGTTGATTTTACACTTTGTCCATGTTAGCTTCCATTTTATCAGATCCAGTTTGTGTAGATAGTTTTACTGTTAAGTCAGATAAGAACCGCACAGACCAATAGGGCTGGGTGGTTTTTTTTGGTTTGCAGGCACTGGTCTGCATCACGTAACTCCCGCAGGGGACCAAGTAAGGAGAAAGAAAAATGGCAGAAGGAACAGTTAAATGGTTTAATGATTCTAAGGGGTTTGGTTTTATCGAGCAGGATAACGGCCCAGACGTTTTCGCACACTTTTCAGCAATTACTGGAGATGGTTTCAAGTCTTTGTCTGAAGGCGCACGCGTCAGCTTTGATGTTGTTGATGGTCAAAAAGGACCTCAAGCAGCCAACATTGTCCGGCTTTAAAATAGTATCACTATTTTAATTTTAAAGGCTCCATGGGAAACCATGGGGCCTTTTTTTGTTTCAGAAAGAGATTAAACAGCGCTATAATCAAAATCATACTGGCCAAAACTGATCTGGTATATTAAACAAGTCAATGAATAGTTAAGTCTATTAACGCAGGGAAAGGATCAAATTATGCCATATGTTGAGCTCAATCTAACCAAAGGTTCGACAAAAGAGCAAAAGGCGCAGCTAGTTGAGGGAATTACCGATTTGTTGGTTAAAATTCTCGACAAAAACCCATCCTCGACCCAAGTTGTCATCAAGGAGATCGAGACTGACAACTGGGGAATTTCCGGTCGGTCAGTTAAAGCACTGCGTAAAGAAGGTAAAACAGCAAATATATCAAAAAAATAAAATGAGTAGTTGAGTACCGTGTCTACTGTAAGCGCTCAAAAATGACTATGGCCCTTGAGTCCTTTAGGCACTAGACTGACAGGGATAGTGTAAAGGAGCCTTTTATAGTTGGCTCCTTTTTTTGTTTTTTTCTTCGTGGGTAAAGATATATGTTCGACATTAAAATCCCCAAAACAGGCTGTACAGCTGATAATGCTGTTTTGTGCAAATCTCCCTAGCCGGAATCCAGAAAAGCGTTAATGTTGGGTTTTTTCGCTTATCTGATTTGGGGTTCCTTCCCAGTTTTTTTTAAATTACTACCAGACGCAACACCGTTAGAAATTGTTTCTCATCGAATTTTCTGGTCAGCAAATTTTTTGTTGATTTTGGTGTCGCTTCGGCAGCAGGTCGCAAAATTCGTCAAACATTATCAGATCGGAAAGTTTTGCTCATTTTGTGTGTTTCTACTCTGCTGATAGCGACTCATTGGTTGGCTTTTTTGTTTGCTATTCAAAGGGGCGAGGTGTTGCAATCCAGCTTGGGCTATTTTATTACGCAGTTGCTCAGTGTTTTTCTTGGTTTTGCTTTTCTAGGGGAACGGTTGAGAATCTGGCAAAAGTTGAGCGTACTACTTGCTTTTTCGGGGGTTGTTTATCTAATTTTTGAGTTTGACCTGGTTCCCTGGGTAGCTTTGTTTCTTGCTACTTCTTTTGGCTTTTATGGTTTGTTGCGTAAGGTGGCTCAGATTGATGCTTTAATCGGGTTGACCGTTTAAACATTGTTGTTAGCTCCTATCTCCGGGGCTTATCTTCTTTATTTGTCATTTTCGGGCAGTCAGTTTTTTTGAACGGTTCAACACATTATAATGTGCTGTTGCCTCTGGAGGGAGTTATTACAGCGATTCCGCTGCTGTTTTTTATTGCAGCTACCCGTCGATTGCAGTTGGCAACCATCGGATTTTTACAATACATTACGCCAAGCTTACATTTTGTGTTAGCTGTGATTGTATTCGCCGAACCCTTTTCCTGGGAACAATTTATCAGTTTTTATTAATTTGGGTGAGGTTGGCTGTTTATTCTTGATGCTATCTGGAAACATCGTCAAGATCGCGTTCTTTTACCTCAGAATCGCTGTTAAATTTCCAACCCCTTTCCGCAATAAAAGAATCTCGGTTGTATTTTGAAGCCGGCACGGTAAGATTCAATGGTAAATGTAGAAAATATCTTTACATTTAAAAAAGCATATATATAATAATAGCAATTAATGTATGGCAAAGATTTTGATCAACCGGCATAAGGGGTAAATACTATGACAAATTATGATTACGACATTCTGACTATCGGAGTTGGACCAGCAGGGATGGTTGTCTCAGCTATGGGCGCTGCAATGGGTTTGAAGGTCTGCGCTATTGAGAAAAACAAACTCGGTGGCGAATGTATGAACGTCGGCTGTATTCCGAGTAAAGCATTGTTACGGATGGCTAAGACGCGGCATGCTGTGACCAAGTTCTCAGCTATGGATATGGAGGAGATGCGTTTGCCTGAAGTTAGGAATCCGTTTCCACAGATTCAGGAAAAGCTGACCTTTATTAATGAGAAAAAATATGCAGTTAAGTTTGAAAAGGTTGATAAAGTTGTTCGTCAGGGTGCTGCCAGTTTTGTAGATTCCCATACTGTAGCAGTGGGGGATCGTAAAATTACTGCTAAGAGAATTTTTATCTGTACCGGAACCAGACCATCGAGGCCGCCAATTCCCGGACTGGACAGTATTGATAATATCTTGACTAACGAAGATTTATTTCATCTGGAATCAGTCCCTGAAAGTATGTTGATTATCGGTGGTGGCGCTATCGGATCAGAGATGGCGCAAGCTTTTTCCCGCTTAGGTTGCAAAACCACCATTGTCCAGATGGATCCACATTTGTTGCCTTTTGCTGACCGCTTTGCCGGAGAGGAATTGGAAGCGGCGTTTAAAAAAGAGGGGATTGAGATTTATAACAGCCGTTCCATCAGCCAAGTTGAAACAAAGGATGGGCGAGTCATCTTAAAAACCAAAGAGGGTGAAACCCTTGAAGCAGAGCGACTGTTGCTGGCGGCAGGCAGGGTTCCAACTCTCGATGGACTGAAACTGGAAAATGCAGGAGTTAATTACACTCCCAAGGGGATTCCGGTCAATGGCAACTTAGAAACCAATGTCAGGCATATTTATGCGGTCGGTGATTGTAACAGTACTCATCTTTTTTCCCATGCTGCCATGCACCAGGGGATGATCGCCTTGATGAACATTATGCGACCCTGGCCGTTCAAAAGGGATTTCCGAAAATATATCGTGCCTTGGACTGTTTTCACTGAACCGCAGGTTTCCATGGTCGGAATGCAGGAATCAGAGTTGATAGCAGCTGGGATAAAATATGATGTTATCGAAGCGAAACATGCTGACTATGGCGCTGCAATTGCTGAACAAGTGACAACAGGATCGGTCAGAGTATTTGCGAGCAAAATGGGTAAAATCTATGGGGTTTCCATTATTGGTGAAGGTTCAGCTGAAATGATCAACGAATGGGGGTTGGCAATTCAGAAAAAAATTCGGCTAGCCGATATTATGTTGCTGCAGCATTCTTTCCCAAGTATGTCGTTTATGAACAAGTCAATTGGTGAGAGCTGGATGATGAATATGTTGAAAAATCCTACAATGAAAAAGATGATGGGATTTTTGATGCGCTAATATCCGTGCTATTTTCGTACTATTTTACATCAAGGCGAACTGACGTATGGCAGTTCGCCTTGTTTTTTGGCGTCTATAAAGTTGACTGTTGAGATTTATGCCCCTACTGTGATTATAACGAGTAGAGCACAGAAAATGACTCGTCACCAGGATGGCCAGATTACCGGTTGATTCAAGAATATCTACATTATCAAGCAACGTGAGAGAGATAATGACTGCCTGGCAACTTCTCGACACCGCAAAAATTCCTGGTACTGAAAATGAACTTGGCCTCTACCAGAGTGAGGATCACTTTTCGATCAGCATCAATAGTGGGGGGCAATTGATGAACACCATTGAGCATGCTTCGGAGGATTCATTGGCTAAACTGACCTGTAGTAAAATCGCCAATCGTTTCCAGCCTCGTGTGTTGATCGGTGGCCTCGGTATGGGCTTCACCTTGGCAGCAGCACTACGCCATTTGGGAGCCAATGCCGAAGTGGTGGTGGGTGAACTGGTGCCGGCAGTTGTGACCTGGAATCGGGGGCCTCTTGGTGAGCATTCAGGTTATCCGCTGCAGGATGTCCGAACCACGGTTCGCGAGGGAGATGTGGCAAAAATTCTGCGCGCAGAACGGCAGGCTTTTGACGCAATCCTGCTTGATGTTGATAATGGTCCCGAAGGATTAACCCGTAAGAAAAATAATTGGCTCTATAGCATGGATGGGTTGACTGAATCTTACACGGCCCTCCGTCCAGAGGGGATTCTAGCCGTGTGGTCGGCTGGACCAGACCGTGACTTCATGGAACGTTTACGCAAGGTCGGTTTTACGGTAAAGCAGGTACGAGTGCGAGCTGACGGCAAGAAAGGCGATCTTCATGCTATCTGGCTCGCAGAGCGTGGTTCTTAATCGTTTGTCTTTGTGTTCTGATAGCGATTTTGCTTTTTAAAAAATGTTCTGAAGGAGGATGATACGATGAAAGCACTGGTTAAAAAAGATTCTGCCCCCGGACTCTGGTTGGACAATATGCCCGAACCAGAAATCGGCATCAACGATGTCCTGATAAAGATAAAAAGGACCGCTATCTGCGGAACGGATATGCATATCTATAACTGGGATGCGTGGGCACAAAAAACTATACCCGTACCGATGGTTGTGGGGCATGAGTTTGTCGGGGAGATCGTTGCAGTTGGTTCCAATGTGATTGATTTCACGGCAGGACAGATTGTCTCCGGTGAAGGGCATGTGGTTTGCGGCCGCTGCCGTAACTGCATGGCCGGGCGTCGCCACCTCTGTGCCCATACCAGCGGTGTCGGTGTGAACCGACCCGGTGCTTTTGCTGAATATCTGGCTTTACCGATGTCCAACGTCTGGGAACATCGCACGGACATCGATCTGGATGTGGCTGCACTGTTCGATCCTTTGGGCAATGCGGTGCATACCGCCCTGCAATACGACCTGCTCGGTGAAGATGTGCTGATTACTGGTGCTGGTCCCATCGGTGCCATGGCTGCTGCTGTATGTCGTCACGCTGGTGCCCGCCATGTTGTGATCACCGATATCAACCCCCAACGACTGGAGTTGGCCAAAACTTTGGGGGCAACTTATACTGTGGATGTCACCCGGGAAAACATCGCCGATGTGCAGAAGATGCTGGGCATGGCGGAAGGTTTTGATGTGGGTTTGGAAATGTCCGGCAATCCATCGGCTTTTAAAGATATGTTGGCCAATATGTGTCACGGAGGCAAGGTCGCAATGCTGGGAATTCCGGGTAATGATGTGGCCATCGACTGGAATACGGTGATTTTCAATATGCTCACTCTGAAAGGTATTTACGGTCGTGAAATGTACGAAACCTGGTACAAGATGTCGGTGATGATTGAGTCGGGGCTGGATATTTCACCGGTTATCACACACCGTCTGGATTATACCGAGTTTGAGCAGGGTTTTGCTGCCATGAATGCCGGTGAAGCGAGTAAAGTTATCTTGAATTGGGAATGTTGATAGTGTCGCAAGAAGTCCGTCCTACTGCGTTACAGTGGTTTTTCAGGATCTTGACATACATCTCCCTGAAAAACCACTAAGCCTTGTAGAGCGAAAATTTTGCTTAGCCAATCGATGATTTTTTGTGAGCACATCGAACCTTAACCTTTGTCTTTTAGGGAGAAAAGCCGTGTACGGTAAATTTCAAGACTATTTAAGTGCCGAACTGGAAGACATTGAATCTGCCGGTTTGTATAAACGCGAACGTTTCATTACCACCCCGCAAAGTGCCCATGTGGGTGTCAGTAGCGGCGGTGAAATGTTGAATCTCTGTGCCAACAACTACCTTGGTCTCGCCCAGCACCCGGAGGTTAACGCTGCCGCCAAACTCGCCCTGAAAGAGTGGGGTTTCGGCATGGCGTCGGTGCGGTTTATTTGTGGAACCCAGACTTTGCACAAAAAACTCGAAGATAAGCTCAGTGAGTTTTTGGGCACCGAGGATACCATCCTCTATCCATCCTGTTTTGATGCGAACGGCGGTCTGTTCGAAACCCTGCTGGGCAAAGAAGATGCAGTCATTTCCGACGAGCTTAACCACGCCAGCATTATCGACGGGGTCCGTTTGTGTCATGCTGGACGCTACCGCTACCGCAACAGCGATATGCGCGATCTAGAGGTGCAGTTGCAGACTGCCGAAAAAAACGGTGCACGATTTAAACTGATTACCACCGATGGGGTTTTCTCCATGGATGGTTATATCGCCCGGATTGATGAAATCTGCACTCTGGCTGAAAAATATAAAGCCCTGGTGCATGTCGACGATTCCCATGCCACTGGTTTTATCGGCGCTGGTGGTCGCGGCACCCATGAGTATCGGGGTTGTATGGAGCGGGTTGATATCATTACCGGCACATTGGGGAAAGCTCTGGGCGGAGCCAGCGGCGGTTTTACTAGTGCACGCAAGGAGGTCGTTGATCTACTGCGGCAGCGCTCACGGCCTTATCTTTTTTCCAATTCAGTAGCGCCGCCAGCGGTAGCCGGAGCGTTGCAGGCGATTGATCTGGTGAGCGAATCCAGTGCTTTGCGCGATCAGTTACGAGAAAACACGGCAGTCTTTCGCGAAGGGCTGGAGCGACATGGCTTTGAACTCTTACCGGGTGAGCACCCGATCGTCCCGGTGATGCTGCACGATGCCATTATCGCCGGGAAGTTTGCCGACGCCATGTTGGCGCAGGGCATCTTTGTGGTGGCTTTTTCATTTCCAGTGGTGCCGAAGGGCAAGGCGCGTATTCGTACACAAATGTCGGCAGCCTTGACGCCGGAGGATCTGGAATTTGCGATTGAAGCCTTTGGTCGGGTAAAGAAACAGTTACGGCTCTAACTCGTTTTCAATAAGAGCCTGGCACTGCCACTAACCGCGTTTAAACGTAGCCATTTGCGTCGAGCTCCCGTATCTCGGATCGACGGTTCCAATGTCGTCAAAGACGACCAGGTAATTGTTGCGCTTGGCGACCCCTCCAGCCCAAGCTCTAAACTTGGTTCGTGACCATTCGAAATAGTGATCACGATGTCGAAGCGCCCCTTTTGGCAAGCCATGCAGAGAGTTGTATTCAAAATTTGGAGTGGTTATCAGAACAACTTTGGGACGATACCCCATAAACACCGCCCGCTCCACAGAGGACAGGCGCTTGGGTTCAACATGTTCGATAGTTTCTATCATGACTGCAGCATCAAACTCGGCAAAATCTTTGTCAAAATCTGTGAACGATGCATGACAGAGGCTAAAGCGGTCAGCATCATAACCGCCTTTTTCCATAGCCAGCCGCTGTCTCGCTGCACTCAGTGCCTCTAAAGATGTATCCATGCCAACGATTCTTTTGAATTTTTTCTCACAGGCAAGACGTGCCAGTAGTTCACCTTGGCCACAGCCGAGATCAAGGACACGTTCTGCGGCGCAGGTCAATAACGTCTGTACCACTTTCTCCAGGCGTTGCTGGTGCAAAGAGGTGACATTCCAAGATTCATCATCAGAACATCTCATAACCAAACCAATCTTGATGTGTTCAAAGGGATGCTGACTTCAAGTAGCAGCATGCTCATTTCCCACCAGAGAGGTACTCGCCCAGAAACTCTTTTTTAAACGCTGGGTAATCACCTGCTTCAATTGCAGTTCGTGCCCCAGCCACCATATTCAGATAGAAACGGACATTGTGAATAGCGGACAGGGTTGCCGACAGGATTTCATTAGCATTGAAAAGGTGATGCAAGTAGGCACGGGTAAAATTACGGCAGCAGTAGCAATCACAGGAGGGGTCTACCGGGAAAAAATCACGGCGGAAGTTGCGGTTGGTGAGTCTGATCTTTCCACGCTTGGTAAATAGGGTGGCGCTGCGAGCGTAACGGGTGGGGATGACACAATCGAACATATCCATGCCCCGTTCTATCGATTCAAGAATGTCTTCTGGCAGACCAACACCCATCAGATAGCGCGGCTTGTTTTTTGGCATGAAGGGCTCGGTAAAGTCGACCACTTTTTTCAGCAGTTCCAGTCCTTCTCCAACACTGACGCCACCGATGGCATAGCCGGGAAAATCCATAGCCGTCAGGGTTTCGGCACACTCACGGCGTAAATCGTCGTAAACACCACCCTGAACTATGCCGAACAGGGCTTGATCTTCTCGTGAATGATGTTTCAGGCAATTTTCGGCCCAGCGAATAGTTTTTTTAATCGATTTTGCCGCATATTCGTGAGTGGTCGGGTAGGGGATGCACTCATCGAAAGCCATGATGATATCCGCACCCAGATCGTTTTCAATCTGCATTGCTTCTTTTGGCCCAAGAAAAATCTCATTGCCGGTTAATTCGTGGCGGAAGTGGACACCATCTTCGCCGATTCTTTTCTTCGGCAAGGAAAAGACCTGAAATCCGCCACTATCTGTTAATATCGGTTTCTTCCAGTTCATGAATTTATGTAGTCCGCCGGCTTTTTTGACCAACCCCTCCCCCGGCTTCAGATGCAGATGGTAGGTGTTGGAAAGGATAATCTGCGCCTCGGTTTCTTCCACTTGGGCTGGTGTCATTGCTTTAAGAGCACCGTGTGTGCCGACCGGCATGAAGATCGGCGTTTCGATGGTGCCATGTGGTGTTTCAAGTCGACCGCGACGGGCACGACTGTGTGGATCTTCTTTCAATAATGTAAACTGAAACATTCAGTTGTTCTCCCTTATCGCTTGCATTAGTTATTTAGGGTAGGATATAGCAAAATCTCGTTCATGGTGCAATTTTATCGGAGGTTTAAGTGGGATATCATGCTCCGTTTCCGGCAGATCTGCAACAAGTGGAATATGTAAAACTTTATTTTCACTTAGAGGTCAATAATTATTTTGATCTGCCGGTTCTCGGTTTGTTGCAGCTGCGACGTGAGTTGTTGCAGGCAGTGAGAACGATCCCTGATCAGAATAATAAGGATTTTGTTCGACAGTTGAAGCAACTTTTGCAACCTGACCTGGCAGATGATCCGGTCTTGCTGCGACAGATTCAAAAACCTGCTCCGGCATTAGTCATATCCCCGGATATCACACAGTGTGGGCTGATTGAGCCGAAACAGCGGATTGTTCTCTCGGTTCTCTTTGTCGGTTCTGGCATCAATGTGATCGATCCATTTGTTCGTCTTATACAGCATTTAGGGACGCGGGGACTCTACCACGGTTCTGGGCAGTTTGTCCTAGAGGGGGTTGAGACCGAGGATGGCAGTGGGGTTAGATCTATGCTCTGGTTCGCTGGGAAGCAGCCTGATAAGCTGACTCCGCCGGTCTGCGATTTGTCCTGGTGGCTGGAACGGCAGGCCTATTCAGGTGATTCAATCCAGTTTGAAATTATCAGCCCATTGCGTCTTCTGCATCAGGGCAAACCATTGTTTAAAGCTGAATTCGCAACTATTTTCCCCTTTCTCTTGCGTCGGGTAACCTCGTTGTTGGCCAGTCACGCCGGGGTTGAGTTGATTTATGATCCGGCGCGTTTAATTTCTCTGGCAAGTCGGGTGGAGTCGCTTGAAAATAAGTTGCACTGGGAGGATTGGCGAACACTTAAACAGGAACAAGGGGCTCAGAATCTGGGTGGATTAATGGGGACCTTGACAATTGGCGGAGATGAGTTGGCAGAGTTGATTTGGATTCTACAACTTGGCAGCTTTTTCAACTTTGGTAAGGGGGCTGCTTACGGGGCTGGACAATATCGCTTGAAATATAGTTGAATGGTCTTAGCTCTATTTGTTGTAAGCACAAACAAGTCGGCGCGAATCTGGAGCCCTATTGATGACAGATGCTTGGGAAGACCGTAAAAAGGCGCTTGAAAATGAATTTTTCCACAAAAAAGAACAGGAAGCTCTGGCAAAGATGAAACGGGTGGCAATAGAAAAATCCTGACTGGGTCATTGTCCTAAATGTGGCAAAATCATCCAGCCAATGACTTTTCACGGGGTTCCTCTTGATCAATGCTCCGGGTGCGGTGGTGTCTGGCTTGGCCTAAATGATTTAAAAATTCTGGCTGCGAAAGATCATCGTAGTTGGTTCGAACGGTGGTTTAATCGGGATGATGAAAACACAAACTGATCTGGAGGTGTAAATGTTCTGGTTTATTGTTCTTTTATTGGTCGTTGGTGCCGGGTTCTATTTCTATCAGAAAATGATGATGATCGAGCGGGAGATTCGTGCCGAACATGAAATGGAAATGGCACAGATTCCAACGGCTCAAGAGCCTGAAAAACACCAGGAGGAAACCCCTGAAGCTACGGTGTTTGACGCTAATGCCACAGTTGTCTCTGAAACATCAGATCCCACGACTTTAAGGGGGACTGTTCTGGCTGAAGTGACCAAACAAGCAGGGATGAAACAGACTGAACTGTACCCGCTTTTTGCGGATACAAACAAGAAACAGCTCCAGCAGTTGCTTAAAGAGATGGCTGATGACGGAATATTAAGGCGGGAAAAACAGGGCAGCAGTTATTTGCTTTATCCAGCATAAAAAACTGGGGATGGAATTCAACTCCATCCCCAGCAGGTTTTATCGGAGATTGTAGAAAACCTCTCTGCCGCGGAAAACGGCAGTTTCTTCCAATTCATCTTCAACCCGCAGCAACTGGTTGTATTTGCAGATCCGATCGGTGCGACAGAGAGAACCGGTTTTGATCTGACCGGCATTGGTTGCCACGGCAAGGTCGGCAATTGTGGTATCCTCTGTCTCTCCCGAACGGTGAGAGATGACGGCTGTATAACCGGCACGTTTGGCCATCTCAATCGCGTCCAGAGTCTCAGTCAAGGTGCCGATCTGGTTGACTTTTATCAGAATCGAGTTAGCGATCCCTTTGTCGATTCCTTCTTTTAGAATTTTGGTGTTGGTGACAAATAGATCATCGCCGACAATCTGTATTTTATCCCCCAGCTTTTCAGTCATCAGCTTCCAGCCATCCCAGTCATTTTCAGCCAGACCATCTTCGATGGAGATAATCGGGTAGCGATTGACCAAGTCTTCATAAAAAGCGACTGTTTCCGCCGCACTTTTAATCGACTGTTTTTCGTTGGCAAAGTTGTACTGGCCGTCTTTATAAATTTCTGACGCCGCAACATCCAGAGCCAGCAGGATATCTTCACCCGCTTTGTAACCGGCTGCTTTGATTGCCTCCATGATCACCTGTAGAGCCTCTTCATTGCTTTTCAGGTTGGGTGCAAACCCGCCCTCATCGCCGACAGAGGTATTATAACCTTTGTCTTTCAGGACTTTCTTCAGGGCATGGAAAATTTCTGCTCCCATCCGGAGTGCTTCCTTGAAGCTTTCAGCACCGACTGGCATGATCATAAATTCTTGAATGTCGACATTATTGTCAGCGTGCTCACCACCGTTGATAATATTCATCATCGGAACCGGGAGTTCTTTGGCATTGACGCCACCGATATATTGGTAAAGTGGTAGCCCGGCATCTTCAGCCGCCGCTTTCGCGCAGGCCATGGACACTCCGAGCAGGGCATTAGCACCAAGTTTACTTTTGAAATCGGTTCCATCAAGCGCCAGTAGTTTGCGGTCTATCCCAATTTGATCGCTAGCTTCCCAGCTAATCAGTTCTGTGGCAATGACTTCGTTGACATGCTCGACAGCTTTTAAAACGCCTTTGCCAAGATAGCGACCTTTATCGCCATCACGGAGCTCCAGCGCTTCGCGTTCTCCAGTTGATGCCCCACTGGGTACTGCGGCACGGCCAATAACGCCGGTTTCCAGTGCAACTTCAACTTCAACCGTTGGATTGCCACGTGAGTCAAGAATCTCACGGGCGTAGATGTCAATGATTTCACTCATCTGCAACCCCTTGCTATGTCAGGTGTAAAAAGTTATCGTCCTGGCTGCAAAGTCAGGACAGACGATGTGTAAAAATACAGCGTCGATTGTAGCATACGTTTGATCGATGTGAACGGTTTTTTCGACTCTAAATGGTTATGGATAAAATGGCTAAAGTGCAATTCAGTCTCATTGTTCCGATTCTTAATGAACGTTCGCAATTGCCTGATTTTTTTGAAAATTTGAGCCTCCAGCAGGGTGTCAATCTGGAACTGGTGGTTTGTGATGGGGGCTCAACCGATGGCAGTTGGGAATGGCTGCAACAGCAACATCTTGATTGGGCAGAATTAAAAATCATTCAATGCCGAGCAGGACGCGGTCGCCAGTTGAATTCTGGTATAAAAACCGCAACTGGTCAATGGTTGTTGCTTCTGCATGTTGATAGCCGTTTTACCGATTCGTTGGCACTGAAAAACGGATTAGATCATCTGTCCCGAAGCGGGAGTAAAAATATCGCAGGACATTTTGCCTTGAAATTCACTCGTGAAGCTAATTCTTTTCCAGGTGGATACTATTTTTACGAATGGAAAGCACGCCTGGGACGACCGGAAACCATTCATGGTGATCAGGGGTTCTTTCTCCATCGATATTTATTGGAACGAGTTGGTGGTTTTTGTGAAAATCTTCCCGCGATGGAGGATACCGATTTCGCAGAGAGGCTGCGATTAGTAGGGCAGTGGCAACTTCTATCTGCCGAAATCAGCACTTCGGCACGCCGTTTTGAGACAGAAGGTCTATGGCAGCGACAGTTGCTAGGCTCCTTGGTCATGTGTTTCAGAACCATAGGGTGGAATCAGTTTTTTACGAGGGCTCCTGATATTTATCGTCAACAGAAAAACAGCGAAAAACTACTGGTACAACCTTTTTTTCAGTTGATCAGAAAGCTGATGAATGAATTACCTGTAAAGGAACGTTGGAAAATCTGGTGGCAGGGTGGTTGTTATATCCGTCAGCATGCCTGGCAGTTGTTTTTTGCTGTCGATGCGCAGCGTGCGTTTCGTAGAGGTTTGCCGGTTGGAACCGGTAATTGTTGCTGGCTTAACTTTTTTGAGCCGATTTACAACCTATTAACAGATAATCCGTTGGGTCGTTTATGTGCAACTGTCCTGTTACGGTGTTGGTTTGACATAACGGCTCTGTGGCTATCTAGAAAAGAATAGAAGACAGTCGCATAGCTTGTTTGTCAATGGCTGCTTATGCTAAACAGACTGTTCGTGAATTCAGATTTTGTCAAAGGAGAAATAAAGTGTCAATTTTTAGTGATTTTAAAGTGAAAGACCTTTCGTTGTCAGGGTGGGGCCGTAAAGAAATTCTGCTCGCTCAGGAAGAAATGCCAGGATTAATGGCTTTGCGCGAAGAGTATGCCGGTCAATATCCACTGAAAGGTGCGCGAATTTCTGGTTCTCTGCATATGACAATCCAGACAGCTGTTCTGATCGAAACCTTGATTAAATTGGGGGCATACGTCCGTTGGTGTTCATGTAATATTTTTTCTACCCAGGATCACGCTGCCGCTGCAGTTGCCATCGGGCCCGAGGGGACGATAGCAGATCCACAAGGGGTTCCGGTTTATGCCTGGAAAGGGGAGACCCTGGAAGAATACTGGTGGTGTACCGAACAAGCATTGACTTGGCCGAACGGGGAATATCCGAATATGATCCTCGATGATGGCGGTGATGCCACCATGTTTGTGTTGAAAGGGAACGAATGGGAAAAATCGAGTCTTCCTGAGGTTTCTGATGCGGATCCAGAAGACTGGTGCGAGCTGGTCAAGGCTCTGGGGAAATCGATTGCTGCAACGCCAGGCAAGTGGACCCAGACAGCTGCTTCGATCATCGGCGTGACGGAAGAGACGACGACCGGCGTCCATCGCCTTTACCAGATGGAAGAAGAAGGCAGCTTGTTGTTTCCGGCAATGAACGTTAATGACGCGGTGACCAAGTCGAAATTTGATAATGTTTACGGCTGTCGCCATTCTCTGGTCGATGGCATCATGCGTGCGACCGATGTAATGATTTCGGGGAAAGTTGCCGTCATTTGTGGCTATGGTGATGTCGGGAAGGGTTGCTGCCAGTCATTACGGGGTCAAGGTGCTCGGGTGATTGTGACGGAAATCGACCCCATCTGTGCTTTGCAGGCATTGATGGAAGGTTATGAAGTCAAGCGGGTTGAGGATGTGCTTGATTACGCCGATATTTACGTGACAACCACAGGGAATAAGCATGTCATCACTCTAGAGCACATGCGGCAGATGAAAAACAATGCCATCGTTGGCAATATTGGTCACTTTGATAACGAAATAGAAATGATTGCTGTTGAAAGAGATCCTTCGGTTACCAGAGAAAATATTAAACCGCAAGTTGATCGTTGGCTTTTCGAGGATGGTCACGGGGTTATTGTGCTGGCCGAAGGGCGTTTGCTGAACCTGGGTTGCGCGACCGGTCACCCAAGCTTTGTTATGTCGAACTCATTTACTAATCAGGTCATGGCACAAATTGAATTATTTACTCAACCTGATAACTATGAAAATAAAGTTTACGTCTTGCCGAAGCTGCTTGATGAAAAAGTTGCAAGGCTGCATTTGGATAAACTGGGTGCCAAATTGACGGTACTGACAGATGAACAATCAAAATATTTGGGCGTGCCGACCTCAGGACCTTATAAGCCGGATACCTACAGATATTGAAAACTTTTTAAAAAATGTTTAAACAGAAAAGCCCCGGCATTATTCGGGGCTTTTCTGTTTGAAATCGGTTATTCTTTCACGTTCAATAGTAACCATATTCCCAATAGAAAAAAGATAAAATTTGCCGTCCAGGCAGCAATCAATGGTGGCAGAGCATTCGAGTAACCGAAAGCTGTGACTAGCGACTGGATGATAAAATAGGCAATTCCGATTCCCAGGCTGAGCCCGATGCCCAGGGCGATATTACTGTTTCGACCCCTTTGTAACGCGAAAGGAACCCCTAAAAATCCCATAATCAAACAGGTGAACGGGGCAGCTATCCTGTTGTGCATGTCGACCCTTTGACGAGTCGAATCGTAGCCTTGCTGCTCCAGTTTTTTCGCTATGGCAGAGAGCTGACGAAAATTCAGCTCATTATTTTGATGTTCCCGCCCGGAAAAATCTTCCGGTGTCCGGTCGAGATTAAGTGGCACATTTTTAAGTTCGCGCACCTTCATCATGTCGCCAGATTCAGAATCAAAAAATCTTTCCACCAGAATCGATGTTTTCCAGCCACCGTTCTCAAAGTGGGCAAGGGCTGCTTCCTGACGTTTTTCGATTGTTTGTTGATCATCAAGGGTAAAGATTGTGACTCCTTGTAATTGTTGTTTCTGTCTGCTTGCAACTGCGATGTTGATAATTCGGTTGTTGCTGCGGTACCAGATTTCGTTTCGGGTCAATTGAACTTGTTGTTTCCCTTTCAGCTTTACCTCAAAAAGATAGTTAAGTTGTTTGGTATTCCAAGGGATGACAAATTCGTTTAACAATAAAAGCAGAAACGAAAATAACAGTGCCAATGACATCAATGGGTGCACGATCCGCCAGAGGCTGACTCCGCAGGCGCGCAGGGCGGTGACTTCGTTGGTTCGACTGAGACCACCGAGAGTCAGAACCATGGTTGTCAAAATTGCCAGGGGTAGAATCTGGACGAATATAAAGGGGATATTGTTGGACAGATAACTGAAGTAATCCCAGATGGCTGCATTGTGGTCGATTAAGTCATCGACTTTTTCAAAAAAATCGATCAACAGATAGATACCAATAAAAGCAGCTACGCATAGCGATAGAATGCGGGTAAAATGTTTTAGTAGGAACCGGTTAAGAATTTTCATAAATCCTCTCCGGGCTTGTTAGTTCGAGACCGCAATCGTTTCAACAGTTGCTGCAGAAAATTGAAAAGCTGAAGTGGTTTTTCAATTGCAGCATTATGCAGAAACCAGGAACCACCGAGTAAAAAACAAAAATTAGGAAGCCAGAGGATAATAGCTGCAGGTACGATCCCTTTATCAGCAATGGTGATGGCGAAACTCAATAACACGTAATAAACCAGAAAAATTAGCAGAGCCAGAGAAAATCCAGCCCCTTTTCCGGAACGCTGGGATTGTAAACCAAGGGGAATGCCGATGAGTACCAGTACAAAGGGAGCAAAGGCAATCACAATGCGCTTATGTTTTTCTGTTTGATAGTGACGTTTGGTTTTGTTGTTGCTTGCCTTATCGATTGCAATATTCAGTTCTGTCCAGGAAAGTTCTCTTCCCTTACGACGTCGTTTATGGCCGCTGTTAAGTTGACTACCGAGATCGAGGTTAATATCGTAATTGGTAAAGCTGATAGTCTGGTAGGTCGTATTCTTTTCTTCGGTAGGTCGACGGTGAATACGACCATTGCTGAGTCGTAGTGTTAGAACATATTTATTCGGGTCGGAAATGAAGCGACCTTGCTGGGCTATAATGGTGGATGGGGTTTCACCCGCCCGCTCATCAGAAATAAAAACATCCTGCATTATCCCGCGCTTTTCATCTATTCCACGGGTATAAAGAACAATACCTTCAAATTCGTCATTAAATATTCCCGGTTTGACACTGATACTGGTGCTCTCGGAAGCAATCTGAAACAGTTTGGCACGAAAGGCGGTTTTGCTGGCTGGTTCTACACTGTTGGTGATCCATGCGGTCAGCAGGCTGAAAAGAATTGCAAGGAGAAAAACCGGTTTCACTAGATTGTAAAGGCTGATTCCCGAAGCTTTTAGGGCGATAAATTCACTGTCGGCAGAAAAACGTCCAAATGCCAGAAGAATCCCTAATAAAAAAGAGAGTGGAATGGTGATGCTAAAAAAAGTTGGCAGCAGATAACTGAAAAGCTGTAGGATTTTTACAGCGGACACCCCTTTATTGATAACAAGTTCAGTAAGTCGAGGGATTTTCCCCATTAGCAGTACAAAGGTAAAAATCAGTAGGCTCATAAGGGTCGGAACACTGATTTCTTTGAGAATATAACGGTGAATGCGTAAGTTTGACATGGAGGCGCATGTTAGTACGGTAGCTTGATCCTGTAAACTCCCTTTTACACTAGAAAATAAGTTGTTTTTCAGGGCTTTGGTCGCTTATTTCCCATACTTTTTATCTTGCCTGAGCTACTGGAGTAGTGTTATATGTCCGCAGTTAATCAAATCACACGCTTCAGGATTCGGTCAGGATGGTTCTCAGTCAAAGATTGAGACCTGCCGAAGGGGATCGGGGCGGAGGAACTAAACCAAGCTCTAAGGAGAAACAAAAATGGCACAAATCACCATGAAACAAATGCTTGAAGCCGGCGTACACTTTGGTCATCAGACCAAGCGCTGGAACCCCAAAATGAAGCCCTATATCTTTGGTGCGCGCAACGGTATCTACATTATTGATTTACAGAAAACCGTGCGCTATTTTAAGACTGCCCATCAGTTCATTCAGGATACTGTCGCTAACGGCGATAAGGTTTTGTTTGTCGGGACGAAGAAGCAGGCACAGGATGCTATCAAAGAAGAATCTCTACGTTCTGACCAGTATTTCGTCAATAATCGTTGGTTGGGTGGGATGTTGACCAACTTCGCCACAATTAAAGCGAGTATTGATCGCTTGAAAAAAATTGAAGCCATGGTGGCAGATGGCACGATTGAGCAGTACACTAAAAAGGAAGCTCTGCAGCTTGAGCGTCAGCGCGAAAAGCTGGAGAAGAACCTGGGCGGAATCAAGAATATGACCAAGTTGCCCGGTGCCGTTTTTATCATCGATCCTAAAAAGGAGGCGATTGCGGTTCAGGAAGCCAATAAGCTTGGCATCCCAGTGGTTGCCGTGGTTGACACCAACTGTGATCCGGATAATATCGATTATGTTATCCCAGGTAATGATGATGCAATTCGCGCAATTCGTTTATTTGCGTCACAGATGGCGGAAGCCTGTGTTGAAGGTGACCAGCGGCGCAAGGATAAGAAGCAAACTGCAGCAGAAGGCAAGGATGAGCCGATTGTAGATGTTGCCCCGGCTCCAGTCGTTGCTCCGAAAAAGAAAGTGGCTCCTGCAGTCTCTGAAACCCCTGTAGTCTCTGAAACCCCTGTAGTCTCTGAAACCCCTGTAGTCTCTGAAACCCCTGTAGTCTCTGAAACCCCTGTAGTCTCTG
>JASJGU010000021.1:0-22070 GCA_033791385.1 Desulfuromusa sp. | reverse complement strand
CGAAGGCGCTTTTTTCTTTCAGTGAATTCAGAATGCTTGGCGCAGAAAATCGATGGGAAGAGGCGATTGCTGCTCTTAACCGAGCCATCAGCTTTGATCCGCAGTCAGATTATCTGCAGCTGATTCTGGCCAAGGCCTATTTGCACCGGCAGCAGCCAGAACAAACGGTTGCTGCTTTGGAAGTTCTTCTGGCTAGAGATCCAGACAGTGTGGCGGGGCATGAATTATTAGGGGATGTTTTTACCTATCAACAGAATTATGCTCTCGCTATCGACCATTTTCGCCGCGCATTACAGCTGGAGCCTGAAAATGAGACATTGCAGCTGCGTTTGGCCATGGCCCTTGCACGACTCGAACGGACGGATGAAGCGATAACCGTATTGGAATCGCTGCTGGAGCAGTCTCCTGGCTCCGCTCTTGCCCGGCTGACTCTGGCTCGTCTTTATCTGGGGAAAAAGCAAACCGGCAAGGCTACTGCAGCTTATCAACAGCTGCTAGAGCGGCACCCGGAGCAGTTACAGGCAGTTCTGGAATATGGAAGATTATTGGAGCAACAGGATCAAGGCGCCGCCCTTGCACTGTATCAATCTTTTATCAACCGGAATCCAAGGGCTGCGGCAGTGCGGCAACAGTTGGCACAATATTTTCTAGCTCGACACCAGCTTGGCGATGCCCTCGTGCAACTTCAAGCGGTACGGCAACAGTTTCCCGCTAATTTACAAATTATTAACCGCATCGGATTGATTCAACTGGAGTTGGAAAACTGGGCTGAAGCTGAGAGTGCCTTTCGCTTGTTGTTGGAGACGGACGATGATCAGGGCCGCAGTCGTTATTATCTGGCCATGGCCTTGTCAGGGCAGGGGAAGGTTGCGGAAGCAATCACTATTTTAGCGCCGATTAGCAGAGATTCCACAATTCACACTGAAGCTGCATTGCAATTGGCTTACTTGTATAAACAGTCTGATCAGAATGATCTAGCAATAGCAACGTTAAAGCAGCTGATTGAGCAGGATATTCATCATCCTGATCTGTATTATTATCTGGTGGCTTTTCTTGGGGATAGTGGTGACCAGGTACAGGCCCTAAACGTTGCACTGGGTGGTGTGGAAAAGAATCCTGATGAAACCCAACTGCTTTACCAATTGGGGGTGTTGTACGAAAAGCTCGATAGGCGTCAGGCTGCGGTGCAAACGATGGAAAAAATTCTTCTGCTGGATGATGCCCACTCCGACGCATTAAATTTTCTCGCATATGATCAGGCAGAGAATGAAATTGATCTGGAATTAGCTTTAACCCGGGCGCAAAAAGCTTTAACGATCAAGCCCAGCGGTTATATCGTTGATACTCTGGGATGGATCTATTTTAAAATGGGCCGCTATCCTGAAAGTCGTGAGCAACTTGAAAAGGCAACCGAATTACATCCAAATGATGCAGTGATTCAGGAGCATCTGGGGGACCTTTATCGTGCCATGAATCTCTTGGAGCAGGCAGTGACGGCGTATCGACGTGCGTTGGAAATCGATCCACTAATGACGCAGGTTGAAGAAAAACTGCAAGTGTTATTATTGGAGACACAGTGATGCGGTGGCTGATTTTTCTCCTGCTGGTTGGACTGACGGGTTGTATCCGTCCGCCGGAACCGGTTTGGACTGAAATTCCAACGGCAGAGCAGTTGCTGACCAGACTTGCATCTGCATCGGGTCGTTATTCATCACTGGATGGTGCTGCAAGTGTTTCACTGACAACCGGGGATAAGTTTTTTTCCAGCCAACAGTTTTTATTATTGCAAAAACCAAATCGCTTGCGCACCGATGTGTTAACTGGCTTTGGTCAGCTGGTTCTACAAATGACTTCTGATGGTGATAATCTGTCGGTATTGCTCAATACGACTGTTCCTGGACGTTTTCTGAGCGGCCCGGCCAGTTATGAAAATGTTTCCCGTTTTGTCCGGGTTCCACTAGCGACCGAGGATTTGTTGACCCTGTTGTTGTATGACCCCCCACTGATAGTCCATCAAGGCACCAAGGTGGATACCTCGTCTGACACCTTGACGTTGATTTTGTCGGACCATAATAACCATCAAGAACTGCTGTTTGATCGGCAGTTGCAGTTGATAGGTAGTCGCTATTTTAAATCTGGGGAACAGTATCTAACGGTTGATTATCAAAGTTTTTCCGAAAAGGATCAGTTTCCGTATATGATCAAGATTGCGATGCCCTTGGAGCAGACACAGGTTAAGGTGAAGTTTTCTGAATTGAAGGTCAATGAGAATATTGACATGGCTCAGTTTACTCTAAAAAAACCTGCGAATATTCTGCTTGAACCATTGCCCTGAATGAAACGGTCATGACCTGATGAGAAATTTTTTTTTCTATGATTTGTTATTTGTTGCCACTGTTCTGTTGTTGCTGAGTGCCTGCAACAATGCCGATGAAGTTAATCATCCGGGAGTTGCAGAAGCGCTGACCCCCGAATTCGGTGATACCTTTATTGAAGCTTCAATCGGTGATGCCAGTACTCTTTTGCCGGTGTTGGCTTCGGATTCTGCTTCAAGTTCGATCAATGGTCTGATTTATAACGGTTTGATTCGTTACGATAAAAATCTGCAAATAGAGGGGGAGCTGGCTGAATCGTGGGAAATCTCGGAAGATAATCTGACCATTACTTTTCATCTGCGCAAAGGTGTGACCTGGCATGATGGTGCTCCCTTTACCGCAGCAGATGTTAAATTTAACTATCAGCTTTATATTGATCCGCAAACTCCGACAGCTTACGCTGAATCGTTTAAGCAGGTGACAGGAGTTGAGACACCAGATCCCTATACTTTTATTGTTCATTACGAGAAGCCTTACGCTCCTGCGCTGATCAGTTGGGCGACGTCGATTCATCCGAAACACCTGCTGGACGGGGAGGATATCACCAAGAGTCGATTGGCGCGCCAACCTGTTGGAACCGGTCCCTACCGGTTTGTTGAGTGGTTGGGGGGAGAAAAAATTGTCCTTGAGTCGAATCCTGACTATTTTGAGGGACAGCCCTACATTAAGCGAGTGGTGTATCGGATCATTCCTGATATCTCCACACAATTTCTTGAATTGCAGACCGGCAGCCTCGATTATATGGGCCTATCGCCATTGCAGTTTTCTCGACAGACTGATACCCCTGCTTTCCGGCGGTTATATAATAAATATCGCTATCTGAATTTTGGCTATACTTATCTTGGTTATAATTTAAAACGCCCGATGTTTCAGGATAAACGGGTCAGGCAGGCGCTTACCTATGCGATCAATAAACAGGAACTGATTGACGGTGTTTTGCTCGGTTATGGTACCGTTGCAACCGGTCCGTACAAACCCGATACCTGGGTCTATAATGCGGATGTTCCAAAATACCCATATAATCCCGATAAGGCTCGACAGCTTTTAGCGGAAGCCGGTTGGCAGGATACTGATGGCAATGGCATTCTGGACAAGGATGGCAAGGAATTGTCTTTTACTATTGTCACCAACCAGGGGAATGATCTGCGCTCAAAAACTGGCGAAATTATCCAGCGCCGTTTCAAAGCGGTTGGTGTCGCAGTGAAACTGCGGATCATTGAGTGGGCAACTTTTCTCAAAGAGTTTATAAATCCCGGGAATTTTGACGCGACAATCTTAGGTTGGACTGGTGGGCCAGAACCGGATCAGTATAATATCTGGCATTCCAGTAAGACTGGGCCCCGTGAACTCAATTTTATTGGCTTCAAAAATACTGAGGTTGATAGCTTGCTTGAAGGCGGGCGACGGGTTTTTGATCTGCAACAGCGTAAAGTTTACTACGATCGTTTTCAAGAAATATTAGCTGAGGAGCAACCGTATACCTTTCTGTATGTTGGAGAGGCTTTGCCGGCAGTGTCCAAACGTTTTCGCGGGGTAGAAGCGGCACCAGCGGGAATTCGCTATAATTTCAATCAGTGGTTTGTGCCACAAGTGGAACAAAAATATATCAGGTGAGATGGTTTACTTAAGGAGGCTGCCCGAGAATAAGGACAGGCTTCTAACCATCAGTTTTTTCTTGTGAGAGTATTATGTTAAGCTACATTGCCAAACGTCTTTTACTGCTTGTGCCATTATTGTTGGGAATCACTCTGATTTCATTTGTTGTGATCCATCTGGCACCGGGAGAACCAACGGATCTGCAAACTCAACTCAATCCGCAGGCCAGTTCTGAATTGCAGCAGCGGTTGCGTTCGCAATACGGACTCGATCAGCCTCTTTATATCCAGTATGGCAAGTGGTTATCTCGTTTGGTGAGGCTTGATTTTGGTGAATCCTTTGCTACTGACCGTCGGCCGGTTCTGGACAAAGTCCTGGAACGTTTACCGGTCACTATTTTGCTCAATTTACTTTCGATCATTTTGATCCTAGCTGTCTCCGTTCCACTGGGAATTCTTTCAGCGATTCAGCGAAACTCTGGTTTTGATCGCACCACTACGATTCTGGTTTTTACTGGTTTTGCCATGCCATCGTTCTGGTTGGCACTGTTGCTGATGGATTGGTTCGGCGTCCGTCTAGGTTTCTTACCGGTCTCTGGATTGAAGTCCCTGGGTTATGAATATTTGAGCTGGGGGGGGCAGCTGCTGGATCGGATCAGTCATTTGATTCTGCCAGTATTTGTGTCTGCGATTGGTGGTTTGGCAGGTTTTTCCCGTTATATGCGTTCTAATATGCTTGAGGTGATACGGCAGGACTACATACTCACTGCTCGGGCTAAGGGTCTGTCGGAACGGACGGTGATTTATAAGCATGCTTTGCGGAATGCATTGTTGCCGGTGATTACTATTCTGGGACTTTCGGTGCCGGGGTTAATCGGCGGAAGTGTAATTTTTGAAACAATTTTTGCTATTCCGGGAATGGGAAAACTTTTTTACGATGGTGTTATGATGCGGGACTATCCGTTGATTATGGGGATTCTGGTGATGGGTGCTGTGCTGACACTGCTTGGAAATCTATTGGCAGATATTTGTTATGCTCTGGCAGATCCGCGTATCCGCCATAGTCACCAGGGTGGAGGTTCTAGCTGATGAAAAAATGCAAGAAAGACAGGGGGTTCTATGCAAGTTAATGTAAATCGTCTGGGGGAGATGTTGTTAGAGGCAGGGTTGATTGATCAGTTTCAACTTGAATCAGCACTCTCTATGCAGCGAAATTTAGGTGGTCGGATTGGCAGTGCTTTGGTTAAGCTCGGTTATCTGCCTGAAGATACGATCTTGGAATTTCTGGAATCTCAGGAAAAATACTCTCGGGTTTCTTTGCAGGATCTTGAAGTCCCAGAGCAACTCATGAGGCTGTTGGCGCCTGAGCGGATGTTGGAATTGATGGTGATTCCGATTGAATTACGGAAATCTGGCAATGAAAAATTGTTGCGCGTCGCAATGACCGATCCGACTAATCTCAAGCTGATTGATGATCTGCAGTTTGCAACCGGGTGTAAAGTTATCCCAGTATTAGCCGTAGAGGCTGAGATCAATCAGGCGATTAAAAAAAATCTGCCCAAAGAGCAACCAAAACCAGCTGAACCGAAGGTAGAAAGCCGCATTGTTGAGCATGGGGTGGTAAACTTTGAAGAGATTTCCTCTGATGACCCGCGTCTTGACCGCTTACTTGATATTTTGAAGAAAAAGGGTGTGCTGAGCGTGCTTGATGTTGAACGGGTGAAATTTAACTGATGAAGTTACGATCTCGGCGCACATTTTTTCTTGATGTTGTCTGGCGGCAGTTACGCCATAACCGGATGGCCCTGGTTGGTGCCGGGATTGTTTTGCTTATGTTCCTGATGGCTGCGGTTGCTTCCTTCAGCGGTGTTGACCCTGCGGCTATAAAAATCGGCCAAAGTCTTTTGCCCCCGAGTATAACACACCCTTTTGGCACTGACGACCTGGGACGTGAGGTGTTGGTGCGGATGCTTTACGGTGCACGGATTTCACTGCTGGTTGGCTTTGTTGCGGTCGGGATCTCAACATTGATTGGTATTATTCTCGGTTCTCTCGCTGGATATTACGGCGGATGGGTCGATGCGCTGGTAATGCGTTTTGTCGATATCATGCTTTGCTTTCCCACTTTCTTTCTCATCCTCGCAGTGATTGCATTTCTCGACCCATCGATCTGGAATATTATGATTGTGATTGGATTGACCAGCTGGATGGGGGTGGCACGTTTGATCCGTGCTGAGTTTCTCAGTTTGCGTCAGCGAGATTTTGTCCTCGCCGCACAGGCCCTGGGAGCCACTGATCTGCGGCTTATTTTCCGGCATATTTTGCCCAACGCCATGTCCCCAGTACTGGTGTCTGCCACCCTTGGCGTTGCTGGCGCTATCCTGACAGAAAGTGCTCTGTCTTTTCTCGGCATCGGCGTACAACCGCCGACGCCATCCTGGGGAAATATGTTGATTATCGGTAAGCAGACCCTTGGTAGCGCCTGGTGGTTGTCGGTCTTTCCCGGACTGGCAATTCTAATAACTGTTCTGGGTTATAACCTTCTCGGTGAAGGGATTCGTGATGCGTTGGACCCAAGGTTGAAAGAATGACAGCACACCAGTTTTTAGAAACCCGCTTTGCCGCTTTAAGCGCTGGTGATTATGCAGCGGTCTATGACAGTTACCATGAAGATTCGCCATTCCTACAGCAATTTAGTGGTCGCAGCGCCTATATCCATTTTGCCCAACAACAGTTAGGTTCCATTGCAATTAAAAGCTGGCGCTGTTTGCGGCAGCGAGTGCTTGATGAAAAACGACTGGAAGTGCTGCTAGTGATGGAGCTAGAGACAGACGCAGATTTGCAGTTATTTTATGAACTCGCTTTGCTGATCGAAACTGATCTGAATTGGCGTTACCATTCAGCACAAAAGCTAGGTGTGGACGACTATCGAGGTTTGCCGGATCAGATCGATTTTTGTCACTTTGATAGTGCAGTAGAAAAGATCCGGTTTTGAAAACAGCAGAACAAAGGCTGGAAAAAACAAGGCTGAAGGGGGTTTACCTAACAGCCTGCAGCCTAAACAACCTTCAACCTAAGCCGCTTATCACCTGAATTTACTATGCCTGAATTGCCTGAAGTTGAAACAACGCTACGCGGGATTGCTTCCCATGTGACTGATCGCACCATTCTTGAGTGTGTATTTCGAACCGCGAAATTACGCTGGCCACTCGATTTGGCTCTCTGCCATCATCTCCCCGGACAGAAAATACGCAAAATTGAACGACGGGCAAAGTATCTGTTGTTGTTCTGTGACCTGGGGACAATAATTTTACATTTGGGGATGTCGGGCAGTTTACGGATTGTTCAAGCCGGTACAACCGAACGGAAGCATGATCATGTCGACTTGATTTTTACCGATGGACAGTGCCTCCGATTGACCGACCCACGTAAATTTGGCGCATTTATCTACACCGATGCTGATCCATATCAGCATAAATTACTTCTGAATCTTGGACCTGAGCCACTGATGGATGTTTTTTGCGGCGATTACCTCTATGCAGCTGCCAAAGGGAGAAAACTTGGAATTAAACAGTTCATAATGGATCAAAAAACGGTTGTCGGAGTTGGAAATATCTATGCGAGTGAGGCCCTGTTTCGTGCCGGGATCCGTCCTGATCGAGCGGCAGGAAAAATTGGGCTGAAGCGTTATGAAAAACTGGCGAGTGCAATTAAAGAAATTCTGCACCAAGCAATAACGGCTGGTGGAACAACGATCAATGATTTCAGCCAGGCTGATGGTCAGCCGGGTTATTTTACTCAACAATTGCAGGTTTATGGTCGCAGCGGTGCTCCCTGTACAATCTGTGGTCTGCCAATCCACAGCCAGCGGTTGGGACAACGCTCGACTTTTTACTGTTCCAGATGTCAGATCTGATGGTGGGAATGCACGATGAATGATTTTTCTTTTCAGTTTTCCTATCGCGTCGGCGTTGCTGATATCAATTACGGCGGTCATGTTGCTAATTCAGCCGTGTTGAATTTCTTTCAGGATGCAAGGATTGCCTACCTGGCAGCTCTTGGCCCCTACTCTGAGGTCGATCTTGGTGGTTGCGGACTTATTATGTCTGAAGCGCATGTTTTTTTCCGTAAAGAGATGTTTCTTGGTGATCAGCTGAATGTCGGTGTTAAGTCGAGGGATGTGAAACGTTCCAGTTGGATGATGGAGTATCGTATTGAACGTGGCGCTGAATTGACTGCGGAGGGGGAAACCCCGTTGATTTGTTTCAACTATCATACGCGTAAACCATGCCGTATCCCAGCCGAATTTCGTGCTGCTCTGGCGACCTTTGAAGAGTTGTAACCGCCGATTTTTAGAATTGATACGAGGTCTTGTTTTTGTGAATTCACCCGGTCTGTATTTGTATTGATGTTCTGAGCCCTTAAGGAGCCTTTCTGCCTTGACGCAGCCTAGCTGCCGAGGTTATCGTGCGGCTCCAAATTTAAGCAGTTAAGGATTGAATGTTATGGAAGAGCTAAACGAATTATTGCAGCAACGGCGTGCCAAAGTTGAGAGTTATCAAGTTGCCGGTGTGAACCCTTTTGCCAACGATTTTGTGGTTACGCACAACGCGCAGCAGGTGCTTGACGCCCATGCTGCCGATAATAAGCAAGCACTGGAAGAAATTGAAACGACCTATCGCATTGGCGGTCGAATTATGGCGCGTCGCGATTTTGGTAAAGCAGCATTTTTACAGTTACAGGATGGCAGTGGGCGAATTCAGATCTACGTAGCGCTTAACCAGGTGGGAGAAGAGACTTTCGAGCATTTTAAGAGACTTGATATCGGTGATATTATCGGAGTCTCCGGTTCGCCATTCCGCACCAAAACTGATGAATTGTCTCTACGTGCAGCAGAAATACGTTTACTGACCAAGTCACTTCTGCCACTCCCTGAGAAGTGGCACGGTCTGACCGATGTAGAAACACGTTATCGCCAGCGCTATCTCGACCTGATTGTTAATCCCGATGTGCGCGATGTATTTCGCAAGCGCAGCCAGATTGTGAGTTTGCTGCGTGAATACATGCTTGATAGTGATTATCTGGAAGTTGAAACACCAATGATGCATCAGGTTGCGGGCGGTGCGACAGCCAAGCCATTTGTTACTCACCACAATACGTTAAAAATGGATTTGTTTCTGCGGATTGCTCCAGAACTCTATTTGAAGCGATTGGTGGTTGGCGGTTTCGATCGGGTGTTTGAGATCAATCGTAATTTCCGCAATGAAGGAATCTCAATTCAACATAATCCCGAGTTTACCATGATGGAATTTTATCGGGCTTACGCAACCTATAACGATTTGATGGATTTCACCGAAGAATTAATATGTCATCTGGCAAGTAAGGTCTGTGGTAGCTTGGTGATCCCTTATGGAGAAAAAGAAGTTGATCTCACTCCGCCGTGGGACCGTTTAACTTTGAAAGAGTCGATCGTCAAGTATGGGACTGCTGATATGGCTGTTCTGGAGGATCGAGATCAATCATTCGCTTATGCTCAAGCGCTCGGTTTGGATTTGGGCAGTAACATTGGGCACGGCAAACTTCTGGCAGAAATTTTTGACGAGGTCGTCGAGCCAAACCTCTGGCAACCGACATTTATTACCGAATATCCAACTGAAATTTCACCTTTGTCGCGCAAAAATGACCAAAATCCCGACGTTGTTGATCGGTTTGAGTTGTTTATTGTCGGTCGTGAATTGGCTAATGCTTTTTCGGAGTTGAATAATCCATTAGATCAGAAAGAGCGTTTTCTTCAGCAATTAGAGGAAAAAGCTGCAGGGGATGAAGAAGCCCACGGTATGGATGAGGATTACATTCGCGCCCTTGAGTATGGCTTGCCACCTACTGCAGGTGAGGGGATCGGCATTGATCGCCTGGTGATGCTGCTGACCAATTCGGCTTCAATTCGCGATGTCATTTTATTTCCTCAGTTACGCCCTGAAATCAGCTGATTAGAGCTGAGACGGATACTAATGTCCTACGAATGGTTTATCAGCTTTCGTTATCTGCGTGCCAAGCGTAAGCAGACCTTTATATCGGTCATATCCTTTATTTCGATTGCCGGGGTCACCCTTGGGGTGGCAGCATTGATTCTGGTTTTAGCGGTGATGACTGGTTTTACCGACGGTGTTCGCCAACAGATTCTTGGTAATGTTCCGCATGTTTTAATGCAGAGCTTTGGTGAGGGGATTGATAATCCAGAAGAGTTGGTAGCGGTCGCAAAACAAACGCCACATGTCCTTTCTGCCACTCCATTTGTTTCCAAAGAGGCAATGTTGCTATCCAGAGGGAATGTGTCGGCGGTCAGTGTCAAAGGAATTGGATCGGCGCATAAAATTTTTTCTCAAGCGCTGTTGACTCTGGATGGACAATCGGCTACCGAACAGTTTTTCTCTGCTACCGTAGATCGGCCAGGAATTATCATTGGGCTGGATACTGCCAGCAGTCTGGGGGTTGCTGTCGGCGACTCGATCAATGTTATCCCGCCATTGTTTACCATGACCCCTTTCGGGATGATTCCAAAAATGAAGCCGTTTCAGGTGGTTGCTATTTTTGAGAAGCAGAGTAGCCTGGTTGACAGTTTTTACGCCTATATCCCTTTATCTGTAGCGCAAAAATTCTTTGATCTAGAGGGAATTGTCAGTGGTATTGAGCTTGAAGTTGATCGTTATGATCTGGCTCCTCAGGTAGCAGAGTCGTTAAGTACTCAATTTGAGTTTCCCACTGTCATTCGTCCCTGGCAAAGCATTTATGGATCCTTTCTATCGGCACTAAAACTGGAGAAGTTAGGTCTATTTATTATTCTGGGTATTATTGTGCTGGTTGCAGCTTTCAATATCGCGACAACTCTGATTATGGTGGTTATGGAAAAAAGCCGTGATATCGCTATCCTGCGAGCCATGGGAGCCAATGCTCGCAGTATCATGAAAATATTCATAATGGAGGGTTTTATTATTGGCACCATCGGCACCGGGCTAGGAACTGCTTTAGGTGTCCTGCTGGCAAATTATGCTGATGCCGCGATCAAATTTCTCGAGCAGGTTTTTGGAATCAGGATATTCGATCAAGCTGTTTACGGGATGGAGCATTTTCCTTCAGAAATTATTGCCAGTGATGTGGTTATTGTGACGCTGATGGCAATGAGTATTTGCCTACTGGCAACCATTTATCCGGCCTGGCGAGCTTCGCGCATGGACCCCACCGAGGCGTTACGCTATGAATGATGGCGGCGCAAAAAAAACGATCTCAGGTGTTGCAGCTGTTTTTCAGGATCTCGACATATCAAGTGTATGCCGTCGCCCCCGAAAAACCAGTACGTCTTGCAGATCAAAGTTTTTACTTAGCCATCGTTTTGTGTGTGAGAGACCACTATGAATGATCCGGCGATGATTGAAGTTTCCGGGTTAGGTAAAAGTTTCACGACACCTGGTGGGGTTATTGAGGTGCTACGTGGAATTAACCTGAAAATCTGTGCCGGCGAACGGGTTGCTGTTGTCGGGACTTCAGGGGCTGGGAAAACGACTCTGATGCACCTTCTTGGTGGACTGGATCGTCCGACATCTGGTGATGTCCTGTTTGAGGGTGACAGTCTGTTTGCATTCCGTGGTGCAGAGCTGGACGCTTTCCGAAATCGTACCGTTGGGTTTGTGTTTCAATTTAATCAGTTGTTGCCAGAATTTACCGCTGTGGAAAACGTCATGATGCCTCTGTTGATCGGTGGGGCCAAACGAATTGATGCGGCACAAAAAGCTGCTGCTATTTTGGCGGAAGTTGGTTTAGAACGGCGACTGAATCACAAGCCCGGAGCCCTATCTGGTGGAGAACAACAACGAGTTGCCATAGCACGTGCCCTGATTCGAGAACCGCGGTTGCTGCTGGCAGATGAGCCGACTGGAAATCTGGATAGTCGTATTTCTGATGAAATTATGCTGCTGCTGAACCGGATGCACCAGAAACGCGGTCTGACTATGATTATTGTCACACATAATACTCCCCTGGCAAATAGCCTTGATCGGACGTTGCGCATCGAAGACGGTATTCTTGCCGGGGATAATTTAAATTGAAGTTATTAAAATGTTTTTCTATAATCGCCCCTTTATTTTTGCTCTAAGCTGAGGATTACAGATTTTGAAAAAAGTATTATTGACACTTTTGCTGCTGATTAGTGCAGGGTTTGCTACTGCGCAGGAGTTCAAGGTGTCAGACATTCAAATCGAGGGGAACAGCCGGATTGAAACTTCTTCAGTGATTGCATCTATTTCTATTAAGCCAGGTGATTTAGTCTCCCTGGAAGACATTGACCAGACGATGCACAACATCTTTGCATTAGGACATTTTGACGATATTTCTGCAGGTATAACGGAGGTGCAAGGCGCAAAAATTCTCACTTTTGTGGTGCATGAGCTGCCCTTGATTCGTCAGATGGTGTTTTCTGGTAACGATGAACTTTCAGATGAAAAACTACGACCCCTGGTGAAAATAAGAACTCCTTCAATCTATAACAGGACGAAAATAGACGAGAGTATTCAGGAACTCAAAAAAGCCTATATTGAAGACGGTTATCATGCCATAAAAATAAAATCGACATTGCAAACCGATGTAAAAAATGAGGCCACACTTACTTTTGAAATTGTCGAGGGGAAGAAGGTTCTCATCCGCGATATTCAATTCATTGGCAATACGGTTTTCGATAAAAAGGCCCTGCTCAAGAAAATGGAAACCAAGGAGCGTTGGTTTCTCTCTTGGATCACTGATAGGGGCGTCTATGATGCAGCTAGCATGGAGTTGGACGTAGAGAGGATCAAGGCTGCTTATCATGATGAAGGTTATCAGGATGTTAAGGTGAAACCGCCCCAGGTTTCTTTGATTGAGGACAAATTTCTGGATGTCCTGATAGAGATTGATGAGGGGGCACAGTACAGAGTTGGTCAGGTCAAAGTGTTTGGTGACTTGATATTCTATACGGAGGAGCAACTACTGGGTTGGGTAAATCTGAAGCCAGGAGATGTTTTCAGTCGAGGGGTCTTGCGTGAGAGCATTCTGACGTTGACAGATGTCTACGGAGATAGTGGTTATGCTTACGCAAACGTAACGCCATTGACGAGCAAAGATCAACAACAGCGATTGATAGACCTGAATCTGGAAGTTGAACCGGGAACCCAGGTTTTTGTTGAGCGGATTGAGATTAGTGGTAATACCACAACCCGGGACAAGGTTATCCGCCGGGAAATACCAATGCTTGAAGGTGATATTTTTAGTGCAAGAAGGGTTAAGGGTGCGAATCGTAGGATTCGCAACTTAGGTTTCTTCGATGAAGTCAATATAACGAATAAGCCTGGGACTGATGAGAGTAAAACGGTTCTCGGTGTTGCAGTGACTGAGCATCCGACCGGAACCTTTTCTGTTGGGCTTGGCTATTCTTCGGCTGATGGACTCATGGCCCAGGGATCGATTACCCAGGACAATTTTTTGGGTCGTGCGCTTCGTCTCAGCCTTAGTGGCTCTTTCGGTTCAAGCAGCACGAATTATTCTATTGGCATAAGTGATCCACACTTTCTCGACACCGATTGGACGCTGGGTGGTGAAATTTATAACTCGGAAAGAGAATATGATGATTATGATGAGAGTGTCATTGGTGGGTCAATTCGATCCGGTCACCCTGTCGGCAGAATGTCAAAGCTTTTCCTGACCTATCGTTTTGAGAAACAGGACATTACGAATGTTTCTTCTTATGCTAGTACCTATATTCAGGATTCAGAAGGTAATTCGACTTTGTCCTCCGTAACAACAGAATTGACTCGTAACAGTACCGATAATTTTCAAGACCCAAGTCGTGGTGGAATTACAAGCATTAGTTTGGAATATGCTGGTTTGGGTGGAACGCAAAATTTCATCAAATCTATCGCCGATCATCGGCATTTTTTCCCGCTGTTCTGGGGGACTGTTTTTTCGATTCACGGTTCGACTGGTTATGTTGTATCGACAACTAATGATGATGTGCCGATCTCTGAAAAGTTTTTCTTAGGGGGCATTCGAACCATTCGAGGTTTCGAATATCGAGAGGTTGGCCCGAAAGATGATGGTGATTATATCGGTGGTGAGAAGATGGGATATTTTAACTTTGAATATTTGTTCCCGATTTTTAAAAGTGCTGGGGTGACAGGTGTATTGTTCTACGATACTGGCAACGCTTGGACCGATGGTGAAAAATACTTCTCAGATATGCGTAACGCTGTCGGGTCCGGAATCCGCTGGCAAAGCCCGATGGGTCCAATGCGTTTTGAGTTGGGATACAATCTGTCTCCTCGAGATAGTGAAAGTAGGACAGTGTTTGAATTTAGTATAGGGAAATCCTTTTAATAACTTAACTTACAGGAGAAAATCATGAGACAAATTTTTATTGCCTTACTTGCGGTACTTGTACTTTCTTGCCCGGCTTTTGCTGAAACGAAAATTGCTTATGTAAATTTACAGCAAGCATTGAACGATTCCAAGGTAGGTGCTCAAGCGAAAAGTGAAATTGCTGCGCAAGCAAAAGAATTTGAAACAGAGTTCAAAATAAAGCAGGGAGAGTTTTTGAAATTAAAGGGTGAGCTTGAAAAGCAGGCTGCTCTTCTTTCTGATACCGCAAAGGAAGAAAAGATAAAAGAATATCAGCAGAGTGCTGAGGCTCTGCAAAAATTTCAGAATGATGCTCGACGCAAGCTTCAACAGGAAGATGAAACGCGTACGCAGGTGATTCTTGGAGAACTCTCCACTCTTTTACAAGAATTTGGCAAGGAAGGAAAATATACCATGATTCTCGAAAGAAGTGAGAGTGGTCTGATTTATGTTGCTGAAAATGTTGATGACTTAACTGACGAGCTGATTAAAAAATACGACGCTGGTAAATAGTGTTCAACTGCACGATGCAGGAGGGAACTGAATATATTGCCTCCTAATATGGGGGGCAATATCTCCCTTCCTAACCACATAGAGATGGTAATATGGCGAAATTACAACAATTAGCAGATTTGGTTTGTGGAGAGGTTAGTGGTGATTCTGACCTGGATATTTTTCAGGTTGCCCCTATTGATCAAGCGCAAAAGGGTGATATTACCTTTGTTGCAAACCCCAAGTATCTTGTCCTGCTGAAAGATTGCAAAGCGTCTGCGGTGATCTTGGCTCCAGGAATTAAAGCTCCGGGGATTAATCTGATTGTTTGTGCTAATCCATATCTGGCGTTTGCAAAAATTCTCACGTTTTTACAGGTTCCCGATCGGCCAATTAAGGGGGTGATGGCGGGGGCCTGGGTTGCTGAATCTGCTGAGATTGATAAGTCGGCGACAGTTTATCCGGGTTGCGTGGTTGGTGAGCGGGTCAAGGTTGGAGCCGGAACAACCCTTCACCCTGGAGTTGTCCTTTATGATGATGTCATCATTGGTGAGGATTGTCTTTTGCATGCTAAATCGGTTGTTCGTGAAGGTTGTCGTTTGAGTAATCGAGTTATTCTGCAACCCGCGGCAATCATCGGCTCTGATGGTTTCGGCTTTGCTCCAGATGGCTCAGGATATTATAAAATTCCGCAAGTGGGAATTGTTGTGCTGGAAGATGATGTTGAGATTGGCTCTAATAGTTGTGTTGATAGAGCCACCTTAGGTGAAACTCGGATTCGCCGTGGCACCAAGCTCGATAACTTGGTGCAGATTGGTCATAATGTGGAGGTTGGAGCGGATTGTATCCTGGTTTCTCAACTAGGGGTTGCTGGAAGTTCAATAATTGGTAATCACTGCACATTTGGTGGTCAGGCAGCAATTGCCGGGCATTTGAAAGTGGGAGATAACGTCATGATTGGCGGCAGGGGCGGTGTTACTGGCAATGTTGCTTCAGATCAGGTATTGTCGGGGGTCCCTCTGATGCCACATAAACAATGGCTTCGATCGACAATGACCTTACCTAAGCTACCGGAAATGCGTAAGGAAATGAAACAACTGAAAAAGCGTCTGGATGAACTTGAAAGATTATTAAAGGAGGATTGATATGCTTGTATTGAATATCCAACAAATTATGAAAGTTTTACCGCATCGTTACCCTTTTCTTTTGGTTGATCGAATAGAAGAGGTTGAAGAAGGCTCAATGGTTTTCGGTTATAAAAATGTGACGATCAATGAACCCTTTTTTCAGGGGCACTTCCCTGAGCAGCCAGTCATGCCAGGTGTGTTGATTGTCGAGGCAATGGCGCAAGTAGGCGGTGCCTATGTGTCTGTTATTGATAAAATCGGCGAGGGTCGAGTGACCTACTTTGTTGGTATTGATAAGGCCCGGTTTCGTAAGCCGGTTCTGCCCGGCGATGTTCTGCGGATGGAAGTAGAGCTGCTTTCCAAGCGGCGGGGTATTTATCAATTCAGCGGCAAGGCCTACGTTGGTGATACCTTGGTTGCTGAGGCAAAGTTGATGGCTACTTTTGCAGATAAGTAAAAGGGAGAAAATATGATCCATTCGACAGCGATCATCGCCCCCGGTGCACAGCTTGACTCTTCGGTGACAGTTGGTCCTTATGCGGTTATCGGAGAACATGTAAAAATTGGCGCAGGAACAACTGTTGGACCCCACACGGTTATTGAAGGGTATACAGAAATCGGCTGTGATAACCAGATTTTTCAGTTTGCTTCGATTGGTGCTATTCCTCAGGATCTAAAATTCGCTGGCGAGATATCTTATTTGAAAATTGGTGATCGTAACCGTATTCGTGAATTTGTGACTATCCATCTTGGAACCAAAGATGGGGGTGGAGTAACAACGATAGGGGACGACAACCTTCTCATGGCTTACGTGCATGTTGCTCATGACTGTATCGTTAAAAATCATGTAATACTCGCAAATGCTGCGACTCTGGCTGGGCACGTTGAAGTTGGTGAGTATGCCATTCTGGGTGGGTTAAGTGCTGTGCATCAGTTTGCCCGTGTGGGTTGCCATGTCATGGCTAGCGGTGGTTCGATGATCAGTCAGGATGTCGTTCCCTATGCGATTGTTCAGGGGGATCGAGCAAAAGTTGTCGGCTTAAACCTGACGGGGTTGAAACGTTGTGGGTTTAGTCGCGAGGCATTGGCTAATATTAAAAGTATGCACAAATTGGTGTTTCGCTCAAATCTTAAACTCGATGAGGCCGTCGCACGGATAGAAGAACAGTTTGACGGATCTGCTGCGGAAGTGGCAACTTATCTTGATTTTTTGAAAAAAAGTGAACGTGGTTTGGCACGTTAGCAAATATTTAAGCTTTATAGGGTAAAAAAATTGCGAGATCCGTATGGCTCTCGCCTTTTGTTTTTTTGGCTTAGAGGATTTGTATGTCATCACCTGAGACTGTCAAGATGCGTAGGATTCTGATCGTTGCAGGCGAAGCCTCAGGCGATCTGCATGGTAGTAACCTGATCAGGGCCGCTGCTGGACATCATCCCCAATTGAGTTTTTTCGGTGTCGGCGGTGACAGGATGCGTGCGGCAGGGTGCCGCATCCTTTTTCCTTGCGACGAATTGTCGGTAATGGGGATTGCTGAAGTTGTCAGACAGTTGCCGCATATTTTTCGTCGGTTTCGACAGCTCAAAAAAGTACTTCTTGGCGCTGAACGCCCTGACTTATTGATTTTGATTGATTTTCCAGACTTCAACCTGCGCCTCGCCAAGGTCGCAAAAGCCGCCGGAATACCGGTTCTTTACTACATCAGTCCTAAGGTCTGGGCCTGGCGCAGTGGCCGGGCAAAGGTCATTGCTGAGCGGGTTGACCGTCTGGCATTAATTTTTCCTTTTGAACCACAAATATATGAATCGTTGGGTGTGAAAGCGGAGTATGTTGGCAATCCGTTACTGGATGAATTTGTGCAAAATAAACCGCAAGGTTTTTTGCGAAGCAGACTTGGAATTGAGGCGGAGAAACAGGTCGTTGGGATTTTCCCCGGGAGCAGAAACAGTGAATTAGAACATATTTTAGATTCCTTAGTTACAACTGCTGAAAAAATACACTATAAAAAACCTGACGTGACATTTCTATTACCGGTTGCTCCGTCATTATCACGTGCTCTTTTAGAACAACGATTTTCAGAGACGGGGTTGCCGATCTTTATTGTTGAAGAAAATATTTATGAGGTGGCAGCTGCATGCAATGCAGTTTTAACCGTATCGGGAACCGTAACGCTACAGCTTGCCCTGGTCGGAACTCCGATGGCCATTCTGTATAAGGTCGCTCCTTTAAGCTACGCCATCGGTAAGCGGCTTATCAAAATCGAATATGCTGGTTTGACAAATATTGTTGCTGGTCGCGGTATTGTACGTGAATTTATCCAAGAAGCTGCGGAGCCAGTATCAATGTGTCGTGAGATACTGCGATTGCTCGACGATCAAGACTATATTGAAACAATGCGTCAAGACTTGGCAGAAGTATGCCAGCTGCTGGGTGAACCTGGCTGTTCAGTACGTGTCGCTGATATCGCGTTAGATATGTCAGCGTAGAAATTTAAATGAGGCCTTTTGTGCTGTTTACCAATCAACAAAAGAATATCTACCTCCGGGTGGTCAAGTATGCGGAGCCGTACAAGTGGATCATTGCATTGTCGATGTTTGCTTCACTGGGGGTTGCTGGCTCAGATGTTGCCATTGCTTACTTGGTTAAGCCTTTTGTCGATGAATTGATCGTTGCAGGGAATTTAAGTTTAGCAAAGCTTATCCCATTTATGGTTATAGGTCTGGCAACTTTTAAGGGTCTTTCCCGTTATGTGCAGTCATACAATATCCGTACAGCAGGACAGCTGGCCATTCAGGATATCCGTAATGAAGTTTTTGGCCACACAATAAAATTGTCGATGCGCTTTTTTACCAATAGTTCATCTGGTTCATTGATGTCTAAAATCCTCAATGATGTTAATGTTATGCAAGCTGCACTTGCAGATGTCCTGGTGACTTTGTTGCGAGAAACCCTGACCATGATTGCTTTGACCGGTTATGCTTTTTATGCGGACTGGAAGATGGCTATGATGGCCTTTGTAGTGATTCCAGCTGCTGTTTGGCCAGCAGCTGCCATGGGTAAAAAAGTTAAAAAGTTTTCCCGACGTGGCCAAGATGCGATGGGAGAGGTGACAGGTGTTCTGGAACAGAGTTTTTCTGGGATTAAGGTGATCAAAGCATTTGCTGCGGAAGACCGAGAGGAACAGAAATTTGTTCGGGAAAATTTCGGTTTTTTTAAATTTATCCGTAAAACATTTAGATATTCGGCAGCTTCTGCACCAGTCATGGAAATTATGACTTCCTTCGGCGTTGCGGCTGTTCTCTGGTATGGCTTGGATCGTGTTGCGGTCGAAGCAATTACCAAAGGTGAGTTGTTCTCAATCCTTGCGGCGATTTTGTTGATGTATTCGCCACTTAAACGACTGACTAAAGTTAATAACACCATTCAACGGGCGATTGGTGCTGCAGAACGGGTTTTTGAATTGCTGGATCATCACGCTGAAGTTAACGATGCTCCGGATGCATTTGATCTACCTCGTAGCCAAGGTTATGTCACTTTTAAAAATGTCTGTTTTGCTTATGATGATGACCTGGTGTTACGTAATTTTTCTGTCCAGGCAAAACCAGGAGAGGTTGTTGCTCTGGTTGGGTCTAGTGGTGCTGGTAAAAGCACCTTGATTGGGCTGTTAAACCGTTTTTATGATCCGCAGCAGGGGCAAATTCTCATTGATGATCATGATATCTGTGGATTAACCCAGAAAAGTTTGCATGCCAGTTTGGCGTTGGTTGATCAGGAAACATTTCTGTTTAACGATACTATTGCCAATAACATTCGTTATGGGAATCCTGATGCCGATTTTGCTCTCGTAAAGACGGCTGCTACTCAGGCTTATGCCGATGAATTTATCCGTCAGATGCCTGATGGTTATGAGACAAAGATTGGTGATCGTGGCGTGCGCTTGTCCGGGGGGCAGCGGCAGAGACTCTGTATCGCTCGTGCAATATTACGTGACGCACCTATTCTCATGTTGGATGAGGCAACTAGCGCCCTGGATATCGAAAGTGAAGCCATGGTGCAGCGCGCACTTGGAAATTTGATGCAAAATCGGACGACATTTGTTATTGCACACCGTCTTTCTACTATTATGCACGCAGATCGAATTCTGGTTCTTGATAAGGGCGAAATTGTTGAGTCAGGAACACATCAGGAACTCCTTGACCATAGTGGGCTGTATAAGCGTCTTTACAATGCCCAGTTCAAGGAGCGAAACTGATGAAGCTAGGCGATCGACTGCTTTTGAAATTTGTTCCCCGCATTGCGTCAGGGGTGATGCGTTTACTTGATCTATCGTTAAAAAAAGAAATTCTGGGAGTGGATCATCTTCATCGTACGTGGGAACGCGATGAACAGGCTATTATCCCCTTCTGGCATGATCAGTTATTCTTATTAGTTTTTGGTTACCCGGGTAACCATGCAAAGTTATTGGTCAGTTCTTCGAAGGATGGTGAACTTCTCGCGCGGACTATGAAATATTTTGATCATGATACTGTCCGTGGCTCATCCTCTCGTGGTGGTCGGGCCGCCTTTAAGGAAATGTTGGATCTGTGTAAGGAAAAAGCCGATATAGCTCTCACCCCCGATGGACCCAGAGGCCCTCGACACGAGTTGAAGGATGGAGTTATTCAGTTGGCAAGGATGAGTGGTCGTCCTGTTATTCCGATGGCATTTGTCTGTAATCGTGGTCATCGCTTTAAATCCTGGGATCGTTTTCTATTTCCTTATCCTTTTGCGCGCGGTATCTACTCTTTTGGAAAGCCCTTGTATTTCGATAAACTGGAGGGTATTGATGTTTTTCGTGAGCGGTTGAAGGATGCAATGCAAGAGAACCAACAACAGGCAGAAGCTTGTTTGGGGGCGTATGGTTTATCTGCTGTATAATCTGTTGTTACTGCTCTCAGCACTTTTTCTGGTGCCATATTATCTTCTGCGTGGACTGCGTTACGGCAAAAGTCGTCGCGGCATCAGAGAACGGTTAGGTTATTATTCCCCGGAGCAACTGACTGTTATTCAAGAAAAACGAATAGTCTGGATTCATGCGGTTTCTGTTGGTGAAACCCGAGCAGCAATGCCGCTGATAAAAAAAATTCGCTTAAACTATCCTGGTTTTCACATTTTAGTGACAAATGTGACAGAAACGGGGCACGCTATTGCTCTGGAAGATAAAGAAATTGATCTCTGTCTGTTTTTTCCTTTCGACTTTTCCTGGGCTGTGCGCAGGGCTCTCAATACAGTTAATCCCGAACTGATTATTATTGTTGAAACAGAAATCTGGCCAAATTTTACCAGGCAAGCACAACAACTTGGCTTGCCGATGATTCTGGTCAACGGTCGAATCTCAGACCGTTCCTTTCCTCGCTATCGCGCTGCGCGCTTTTTGCTCCGACCGATACTGGATCGGTTTGCTGCTTTTTGTATGCAGTCGCAGACAGACGCTGAACGAATTACTGCTCTTGGGGCTCCTGATGGACGAGTGGAAAATACGGGCAACCTTAAGTTTGATCACGAACTAAAAAATATGACGACAGCACAAGTTAAGCAGAAGAAAAAACAATATAGATTGCCCGAACAGACTGCTATTCTTGTTGCTGGAAGTACTCATGATGGTGAAGAAAAGCAGCTCCTTGAATCCTTCCGTCAGATAGCTGCACAGATTGATCACGATCTACTACTGATTCTGATTCCACGCCATCCGGAACGTACACGGGAAGTGCAGTCTCTCCTGAAAGATTCCAAGTTCAACTACCGATTACGTAGTTCTTTGCAGGAAGGAGATAAATTGCTTTCCCAGGGGGATGTTTTACTTGTCGACACGTTGGGTGAGGTTCTTGACTTCTATGGTGTCGCAGACCTGGTTTTTGTTGGCGGCAGTCTTGTCCCTATTGGTGGTCATAATCTTTTAGAGGCGGCTTTGCTGTCAAAACCAGTCATATTTGGACCGTATGTCCATAATTTTAAAGAAATTTCTGCAAAATTAATTCGAGCTGGTGCTGGTGTGAAGGTTGCGAATCAACAGGGGCTGATAAGG
>JASJGU010000020.1:0-12561 GCA_033791385.1 Desulfuromusa sp. | reverse complement strand
AATTCCGCGGGTCACTGGCTACCTGCTTGCCGGACTGTTCGCCGGGCCATCCTTCGCCAACATTTTTCACCTGCCACAACTGGTATCACCTTTCGCCCTGGGTGAACTGCGCATCATTTCTGATATCGCCCTGGCGCTGATCCTGATGAATATCGGTGGCCAGTTGCGAACCGATAACTTACGTCGCTGGAAACATCGCATTTACCTGTTCTCAATCGGTGAAGCCTTCACCACCGGCCTATTAGTCGGCCTATCGGTTTTTACCGTCAACTATTTCATAGTCCAAAGTACAGTTTCTGCACTGACCCTGCTGCAGACTTCAACCCTGTACGCGGTTTTCACCGGCATCATCGGCATCGCTACTGCTCCGGCGGCAACCCTAATGGTTATCCGTGAATACGAAGCGGACGGGCCGGTCACCAACGTCCTGCTGACCCTGGTTGGCCTGAATAATCTGATTTCTGCTTTAGCCTTCGCTATCGCTGCCCAACTCTTAATTGCAACCGACGGGAGCATTTTTACCCTCTGTTACCAGATTTCAATGCCGCTTATTCTTGGCGGAACATTTGGCTTCAGTGTCTCGGTCTGGGCGCAGCGCCTGGAACTCTCCAGCGAACACAAAATCCTCCTGCTCGGCAGCGTCACCACTGCGGTAGCCGTCAGTCGAGCACTACAAGTGGAACCGCTGTTGACCTGTATGGCTCTGGGTATGGTGGCGGCAAATAGTTCGCCGCGCTGGCACCGACTGGTAAAGTCGTTGAACGAAATCGATTACCCGCTCTACGTAGTCTTTTTTGTCCTCGCAGGCGCAAACTTACATATAGAAACCCTCAGCCATATTGGCCTGCTCGGCGTCGCCTATGTTGTGGCTCGTACCGTCGGAAAACTGGGCGGTAGCTGGCTCGGTGCCAAACTGGGGAAATTTGGCCGCAGGGAACGAACCTGGATCGGCATGACTCTGCTCGCTCAGGCCGGAATGGCCATCGGCCTGGCTGCAACCCTGCGCAATATCTGGCCGGAAGGTGGGGCACTGATCCAAACCGTGGTTCTCGGTTCGGTAGTCATCTTTGAATTGATTGGCCCGCTGGCGGTTCGCCATGGGCTGGTCAATGCTGGGGAAGTGCCGATCCTTTCGGTATTGCGCAAAAGAGCACCACAGGGAACGATGGAAGGGCTACACAGTGTTGCCCAACATTTCCGCATCAACCTGGGTTTACCGGCCGGGCACAATGTCGAAAATCCTGGCGATATCATGGTGCGCCACGTCATGCGCCACAACGTGGAAACCATTCATCACGGCACCCATTTTCAGGAATTGCTGCGGGTGATTGCCCACAGTCGCTACGACCGGTTTCCGGTTATTGATGATGAACGCAACTTTATTGGCATGATCAACTATACGGAAATCAGGAACTTGTTGTTCGATCCATCACTTTCCGACCTGTTGGTAGCAAAAGACTTGGCTTCTTCGACAGTTTTTTCGATCCCGCCTGACACGCCTTTACGTGACGCCCTAAAAACCTTCAAGAAAAAGCGCAACATCAGCTATTTTCCGGTAATTGATCCGCAAAATCCTAAAAAACTGCTCGGCATTCTCAGTCAGAATGACGTGTTGTCGGCTTTCCGAAAATTAAATCTCGATAGTTGAGCACAAAAAAGGGTGGCCCAAATGGACCACCCTTTTTGTCACTTCTTTGCCCAAAACTATTGTCCCAGAAAATTCTTTGCCGACTCGACCTGAGTTGAATCGGGATACTCTTCAATCAGTTTCTTCATGGTCGTACGGGCATTCTGCGCATCACCCAGCGCATTGAATGCCATAGCTTGCTTCAACATCGCGGCCGGCGCCTTCGGGTGGTTTGGATACTTGCTGATGACATCCTGTAACTGCAGAATTGCCAGCTCGTATTTTTGTTCCCCGTACAATGACTCGCCACTCCAGTAGAGCGCGTTGACGTAAAGATCATGCTTTGGATATTTGCTGATAAATTCTTCCAGCAGCTTGCGCCCCTCAGCAAAGTTATTCTCTTTGCGAATCATATCGAGAGCTCTTTGATACAGCTGCTCGGCTGTTTCGGCAGTGGCCCTTGACGGTTGACTGTCTGCAACAGCTTGCGTTTTGTCGACCGGAGCAGCCCTTATCCCCGCTGTCAGCTTGCCGCCTAACTGTTCCAGCTGATCGACCCGACTGTTCATGGAGTCCAACTGCAGACCCAGATCGTCTTTGGTCAACCGCAGGTCGTCGTCTAACTGCTGATTGCTGCGGCCCAGATCATCCAACCGGCCGTTAATCGATTGAAAATCGACCCGCAAGGTATCAAGCCCTGCGACAACTTCAGCAACCTGCCGCTGCAAACTATCACCGCTGGCAACATCTGTGGTCACCGAATCGGCCTGTTGTACTTCCAACTGGGCAAGCCGACGCTTCATCTCGGCCAGATCTTTTTCCATCCGCAACTGATTCTCTGATGGCGGCACACAGCCGACCAACAGCAACAGGCAGATCAATAGTGCCCCAAATCGCATAAGCGCAGTCCTCCTGAAACAAAAAGGGCCGCACATCATAAATGCACGGCCCTGTATCTCTGTATGACGTGATTAGCGCTGTACTTTGAACTCAGCGCGCCGGTTCTTGGCCCAGGCAGCTTCGCTGGTACCCGGATCGAGAGGCATTTCTTCACCGTAAGAAATAACGCTCAGCCGGCCGGCAGCAACACCAAGAGAAACCAGATAATTCTTGGTTGCCAGGCCCCGCTTCTCGCCAAGAGCCAGATTGTACTCATCGGAACCACGCTCATCACAGTGTCCTTCGATCAAAACTTTAACGACCGGGGCTGCTCTAAGTAAACCGGCATTGCTTACCAAGGTGCTTTTGGCCGCATCGGTCAGCACATACTGGTCAAAGTCAAAATGAATCATCTCCAGGCCACTGCTTGCAGCGATCTCTGCTGCTCTAGCAACAGCCGCAGCATCATAAGCAGGCGCGGTGTCAGTAACTTGCTGCTCAACAACAGCCGCAGGTTCTTGCTGCTGCATTTCAACGGCAGGTTCTTCAGTCATTGTAGCTTCCTCAGCAACCGGTTTCTTGGCACAGCCTGAAGCCAGAAGAGTCAGGACAAAGAGAGTCAGCACCAGACGGGTAATGGTTGATTTGAACATGATAAATCACTCCTTTCGCATTTGCGATAATTAAAGATCAGTTTTTTAAAGTATCCACGGCATTATACAGAACCCCAACATAAAAACAACACCCGTTTACAGGAAGATGAATATCGCTACCAGCGACCCGACCACGCTGGATGGGAATCATTCCCACCGCGAGCTGAAATTCTTTTAGCTCCAGTCCCATCTGCCCGCATAACCCAGATTGATTTTTCTCCACCATTCAGGTCATTTGAATAGATCAAAAACCGTCCATCCGGACTCCAGCGAGGATGCTCTTTGCTGCCCTTGCCGAAAGTCAACTGGCGCTCGTCAGTCCCATCCTCACGAATAGTAAAAACATTAAAAACCCCATTATCCATCCGCGAGTAAGCGATTCTCCCCCCCTTCGGACTCCAGGCCGGGGTCGCATTGTACTTTCCTTCATAGGTCAAACGGGTCACTTTAAGGGTATGGATATCGACAATAAAAATATTGGGATTACCGCGTCGATCAGAAACAAAAGCGATCTTGTTCCCCTTTGGGCTCCAGCTTGGATCGACATCGATACTATAATGATTGGTCAAACGTCGGTGAATTGTCCCGTCGGTGCCAATTAGATAAATTTCCGAATTTTTATCCTTAGACAGTGTTATTGCTATTTCCTGCCCATCGGGACTGTAGCGCCCGCCAATATTAAGTCCTTGCTTGAGCGATAAACGCGATTCGCGGCCGGTATAGATTTCCTTACGGTAGAGATCAGGATTCTCTTTATGGTAGGAGGTGAAAATCACTTCTTTCCGGGTTGGCGAAAAATCGGGATTCAGAACAATAGAACGATGATCGGTCATACGGAGCGGCTGATGCCCATCAACATCCATCAGATAAAGTTCTTTACGACCAGTGCGTTTAGAGATATAGGCAATTTTGGTAGAAAATGGTCCTTCTTCACCAGTTAAGCTTTTAAGGATCTGATCGGCAAAGGTATGGGCGATCTTGCGCACATCGGTCAATTTGCCACGATAACGCCGCCCGGTTAACAGTCGCTGGGTAATGACATCAAAAAGGCGCAGTTCGATGGTCACCTTTCCCGCGGTAACACTGTAACCACCCTTAATCAACGCTTCAGAGCCAAGCATTCGCCACTGGTTAAAATCGATGTCGTTTCTGCGCAAACCCAACTTGTCGGCATCACTCAAAAATGAAGCCGGATCAACCATGTCAAACAATCCGGATAAATCCAGATCCCCCCGCAGAACTTGTTGGAACTCTTCTGCCACTGCTGGTTGCGCTGCACCCACACCCATAGGCAATAAACGGGTCATGGCCAAGGGGATTGTTTGTTCACCCGGGGCACTGATTTCTATTCTGGCAGCAATTGCAGCAGAACAGAGTAAGCATAGAATCATTATGCTAAATAAACTGATTTTCAAATATCTCATGGGTTGTCCAACATATCCTTAAGGTTGAAGAAAATATGAAACTCCATTGATTCCGGAAGCGGCTGAGGTAATTGTTTAGATTTTGCGATAGCCCGAGTCAGCGACTCGTCAAAAGCGCTACTCCCAGACTTTTTCAAAAATTTATAATGAAGCAGCGTTCCAGCAGCGTTATAAAATAACTTCATTTCCGCTTCTGGGTTCCCTGATGCCTGATACTTTGAAAAGCTCCACTGCTGTTGAATAAATTCCTGAACAAAAGCAATGGCACTGACGCCTGCTTCATCGCCTTTTCCGTCTGCCATACCGACCGGTGCGTCGGTAATCGGAGATTTAATATTGCTGCTTTCGGCAAGAGCATCTGCTTTCAGAGCTGCGATCCGGTCTTTCCGGGCCTGTTCATTCGCTTTTTTGTCCTGCGCTGCTCGAATCTGCTCCAAGCGTTGCTGCAGAGTATTTTCCTGGGCTTTAGAGACAGTCGGTTTAGGCTGTGGCTTCTTTTTTACTGCTGCTGCTGCTGGTTTGGGTTTTGGTTCTGGCTTAACCGGCACTGCTTTTGGTTTTGGCGGAATTGGAATCGGTTTAACCGCCGGTTTGGGCTTAGGCTTAGGCTTGGGCTTGGGCTTAACTTTCGGTTTTTTTGTCACCGGGGCAGCTTCAGGACGCCCGGCCTGAGGATTTTTAACAATTTTATTAACCAGATTGACCCGATAAACCGGTGGCTTTTCAATGTCACGTTTGGGGAAAAAGGGGGAATAGTAGAGGACCGGAATCAGCAAATGGAGCAGGATTGAAACCAGCAACATCTGTTTGAAACCGGGTTCAAACACTGACTGCAACTGCTGCCAGCGTTGTTTACGGGAAGATTCCATGGGTTAGTCGTTATTCCTCAGGGAGGCGGGTCACCATTCCAAGTTTTTCTACCCCGGCTTTTTTCACTGCCGCCATCACCTGCACAACCCGACCATAGGCAACTTTCTCATCCGCCTCCAGAAAAACTTCGCGATCCGGCTTACCCTTCAGCGCTTGCTGAATGACCGGCCCCAGTTTTGACAGTTGATCAATCTTGGCCTTGCCGATCAAAATCTGTCCACTCTTCTCTATCGTCACCACTAATGGCTCCTGCTGTACTGGCAACCCCGGTGCCTCGGCAACTTCAGGAAGATCAACCTCGACTCCCTGATCAAGCATCGGAGCCGTCACCATAAAGATGATCAACAGCACCAACATGACATCAACAAAGGGAGTCACGTTGATCTGAGACATGCTACTGCGCCGACCGCTGGATAGACGTCCTGCTTCCATCTAGTTGCCCCGCTCCATTCGCTCGACGATATTCAGGAGTTCCTGGCTGAAGTTATCCATCTCACCGATCAGAACGTTAACTTTGTTGAGAAAATGATTATAGCCCATAACGGCAGGAATCGCCGCTGCCAGACCCATCGCGGTTGCAATTAAAGCTTCGGAAATACCCGGAGCAACAACGGCAAGTGATGCGCTGCCAGTCGTGCCGATACCTTGAAAAGCGTCCATAATTCCCCAGACAGTTCCGAACAGACCGATAAAGGGGGCGGTGGAACCCGTTGTCGCCAGAAACGTCAGATACTTTTCCAACCGCTGAGTCTCCTGAGTTGTGGCACGCCGCAATGCACGACCCACCATCTCTGTCGTATCCATTTTTAAAGAAAAATCGCCCGGTTCGGTCGGGTCAGCATTTTTCTTTTTAAATTGCAGCAGCTCATGATACCCCTCGCGGAACAGGTTAGCGATTGGGGAGTGGCTGAACTCTTTGATTCCCTGTCCGACCAGATCAAAACGTTTTGTCTTCCAGAAAAAATCGAGGAAACGATCCGATTCTTTGATCGCTCGCTGAATGACTGAAACCTTGTAAAAGATAATTGCCCAAGATACGAGCGAAAAATAGACCAGAATGAGCAGAACCAGTTTGACAACCGGCCCGGCGTTAAATACCAGATCCAGCAAAAGCTTTCTCCTTTTAGGGGGGGGCAATAAAACACCCTGTGTAATTTAAATCATCAGCAAGAAATATGTTGGTTAAGAAAATTTTTCAACCCACGATGCATGGTAGTTTTTCAGGACCAATGGCTTGCATGATACTTCAGGATACTGAAAAATGATTGCAACGCCTGAGATCGATATTTTACTACGCCACCTACGGATTATCCGGTAGCTGTTCAAGCAAGTCAAGGGATGTAGCGCTTCACGACAAACTTGAGATATTTGACGCTACAGGGACTATGTTTTACAGGTTTTTAAATTAATTGACGCCCTTGGATCTTTCTGTGTTTCTTTTTTGTCCTGTCACTGTCGAGAGTTATCCACTTTATCCACAGGTTTGTCCACATTTTTTAGTTGTTGTGCCCCTCAATCATGGCGTAAGCAGAATGGTTATGGATCGATTCGAAGTTCTCACATTGAATCTTGAACCAGCTGATTTGTTCGACAGTACACAACTTTTCGGTGACCGCACGCACCATATCCTCGACAAACATTGGATTGTCATAGGCCTGTTCTGTCACCGCCTTTTCATCCTCTCGTTTCAGTAGCGCATAAACCGGGCAGCTGGCACATTCTTCAACCCACTGAATCAGGTCCTCCAACCAGATATGCTCGGAGTATCTGATCTGCACAGTCACAATGCTGCGCTGATTATGGGCCCCACGCTCGCTAATCTCCTTGGAACAGGGACATAGCGATGTCACGGGGATGCTCGCCTCGAGGATAAAATCAAAATCTTCCGCCTGAGTACCCATCATACGACATTGATATTCCAGCAAACTACGGGCACCAGACACCGGCGCCTGTTTTTCAATAAAATAGGGGAAATCAAGCTCTAGGTGTGCCCGGCCAGAGCCTAAGCGGGATTTCATTTCGGTGAGGATGGTTTCCATGTTTTCAACGCTGATTGCGCCATGGTAAAGATTGAGCACTTCAATAAAACGACTCATATGCGTCCCTTTAAACTGCTCAGGCAGATCGACAAACATATTGATCTTTGCCACCGTATGCTGCTGTTCACGATATTTATCAAGGACCACGATCGGATAACGGATATCCTTCACCCCGACTTTATCGATTGCGATATTGCGCGTATCCCGACTCTGCTGCATATCGGCCATCAATGGCTTTCTTTTATCATTAGGCATAGGGAATAGGATCCTTCTGTCCTGCGGCAGAAAAACCCTGCAGCCGCAGTCGGCAGGAATCACACAGACCGCAGGATAAGCCTTCCGGCGTGGGATCATAGCAAGAATGGGTGAGATGATAATCGACCCCCAGCGCCAGCCCCTGTTGAATAATTTGCGCTTTCGTTAAATTGAGCAACGGCGCATGGATGTGATAGGGGCACCCCTCAACCCCGGCTTTGGTTGCCAGATTTGCCATTGTCTCGAAAGCCTGGATAAACTCGGGGCGGCAATCGGGATAACCGGAATAATCAAGCGCGTTAACACCGATAAAAATATCGGCAGCGCCAAGCACCTCGGCCCAGCCAAGTGCAAACGAGAGGAAGATGGTATTGCGAGCAGGAACATAAGTAATCGGGATTTCACCTTCTGCTAACCCATTTTTAGGCACATCAATGTTTGCAGTCAGGGCACTGCCACCCATTTTGCGAAGGTCGATATCAATCACCATGTGCTCTTCTGCCCCGATCAATGGAGCATAGTCACGGGCTTTTTCCAGCTCGATAGTGTGCCGCTGACCATAAGCAAAACTAAGAGCATAAGGTGCAAAACCCTGATCACGAGCAATTGCCATGCAGGTGGTAGAATCGAGACCACCGCTATAGAGAATGACAGCTTTTTTCATTGCCAACCTTCTTTCATAAATTCGTCACTTTCAATTGAGAGATAAAGAGGGAAGAATAGGCCGAACATTTAAGTTGGTCAAGCCTGCAATCTATTGCTCCTACACCAGCTGCGTGTTATAAAACCGGTAATTATTCAGCATTGGCAAAGACTCAAACAAAACTTACCCTTTCTCGACTTAAAAGATAAAATGAATCACTATTTGAAATATATTTTATTTTTCCTGTTAGGCATGCCCCTGCTTGGTGCTGCATTGCTGGTTGGCGCTTATTTTTTTGTCTCAACAACCCTGCCAAAAGTCGAAACCCTATCCGATTATCAGCCTCCACTGATTACCAGGATCTACGCCGATGACGGTTCTATCATCGCTGAATATTCCCGTGAACGGCGTATTTTGGTGCCCTATGAAAAAATGCCTAAAACCTTGGTGCAAGCCTTTGTTGCTGCCGAAGATTCAAGCTTCTTCAAGCATCAAGGAATCAATTTTATCTCGATCCTGCGGGCGGCACTAAAAAATGTAAAAGCCGGTGGTATCGCTCAGGGTGGCAGCACCATCACCCAGCAGGTTGCAAAAAAGTTACTATTGACCTCAGAGCGAACCTTCACCCGTAAATTTAAAGAAGCAATCCTTGCCTGGCGGATGGAAAAAACTCTGACCAAGCAGGACATTCTCTATCTTTACTTGAATCAGATCTATCTTGGCCATCGAGCCTACGGCGTCGAAGCGGCATCGGAAAACTATTTCGATAAAAATGTCGAGGAATTGACCTTGGCAGAATCGGCTATCCTTGCTGGGTTACCCCAGGCTCCCAGCCGTTACTCTCCCTATCGCAATTATCAGCTTGCCATGAAACGACAGAAATATGTTCTCGGGCGGATGGTTGAAGAAGGCTACATCACCCCGGAGGAATATGACCAGGCAGCGGCAGAAGAGGTCGCTATTAAGCCGCGCCTGAACAACCTGCTAGAAGTCACTGCCTACTTCAATGAACAGGTTCGCCGTTACTTGGAAGAGCGTTTCGGTGAAGAGCTCCTTTACACTGGCGGTTTACAGGTTGAAACCAGCATCAATCTGCCGATGCAAAAGGTTGCCCGCCAGGCAGTTAAAAATAATTTACAGGCACACGACAAGCGTCAAGGTTACCGTGGTGCACAGCAGGTCCTGGATGAAACGGAAACTGAAGCATTTTTAACTAATCAAATGGAGCAATTTGCTGATGAACCTTTAACCAATGGCAGCTTTGCACAAGCGATCATTATCGGGCAAGAGGGGGATCTACTCCTTTGCAAGATTGGTGATAAACAGGGTTCCATTTCGATCAAAGAATCAAAATGGGCAGCACCAATCGAATTTGTTGAGGATTCTGTCGAACCCCTTGGAAACTCCGGGGAGGAGAAACTTACCCGGTTCCCCCTTGGCTCACTGATTGACGTCAAAATTCTTGATCTTGGATCCAAGGTCATAAAACTCAGGCTGGAACAAGCTCCACTTGCCCAGGGAGCGTTGGTCGCCATTGACCCCTTTAGCGGACAGATCAAGGCAATGGTCGGTGGTTATGATTTTAAAAAAAGTCAGTTTAATCGGGCAATCCAGTCCAAACGCCTGCCCGGCTCTGCCATTAAACCACTGATTTACGCAGCGGCTCTTGACCGTGGCTACACCCCGGCCAGCATTATTCTCGATACGCCACTGATCTACGAAAACAGACAAATCGACACAGGTAAGCTGGAAGAGTGGAAGCCAAAAAACTACGAAGAGAAGTTCTACGGCCCGACCCGATTTCGCTATGCGTTAGCTCATTCACGCAATGTTGTGACAATTAAAATTCTGGAAGATATCGGGATCAATTATGCCGCCAACTATATCAAAAAACTTGGGGTTGAAACGCCACAACAGCGAGATCTGTCCATGGCTCTTGGATCAACTGCGGTCACTCCACTGGAGATGCTGACCGCTTACACTGTTTTTGCTAACGGGGGGGTGCTGATACCACCAACCTATATCACGAGAATTCGTGACAGGAACGGTCGGATTCTGGAATCGATCGATCCAGCGGACTTTATCAATGGCATGGCAGCTGATCAACGCCTGATCCGTAAACCGCCACGGCGGGTAATTTCGCCAGAAACAGCGTACCTGATCACCAATATTATGGAAAGTGTCGTTCGCGAGGGGAGTGGTTGGCGTGCCAAAGAAATTGAACGTCCTTCAGCAGGGAAAACAGGAACTACCAACGATCTGAAAGATGCCTGGTATATTGGCTTTATTCCACAACTCGCCGCCGTGTCCTGGGTTGGCTATGATCAGGAACGCCCTTTGGGTAAAAATGAGACGGGTTCGCGAGCTGCGGCACCAGCCTGGGTCGGGTTTATGAAAGCAGCAGTCAAACAATATCCCGTGAAAAATTTTCATATCCCCGACAGTATTGAATTTCATCCAATTGACAAAAAGAACGGGCTGCTTCTGGCAGAAAACGGCGAACGGGCTTATTTCGAAGTCTTTGCCCCAGGCACTGCCCCGACCCGGATGAGTGGTGATAAACAGCTCAAAGCGAGAGACTTTTTCCGTTTGGATATGGAAGAAAAACTATAGCAGTCGGCAAAAAAAGCTCAGAGAATGTGCCCTGTGTAGAAAAAATGGGGCATAATGCTCATTTAGGTCGTTATACTGATAGTAGCAATCGTTCTTTTCTATTTTCAGAAGCTTGAGAATACATGCATCAAATAGCCTGCCATGCCTGTGATCTGATCCACGATATTCCGCCAATGCCGTCGCGGGCAGCGGCGTGCTGTGTGCGTTGTGGATCGGTATTATTTCGTGCCAAACCCAACAGTATCGATCGCACTCTTGCATGGACCCTCGCTGGATTGGTGCTCTATGCCATTGCGGTAAGCTATCCGTTTCTGGCGATGAAAATTGGTTCAGTTGTTCAGCAAACCAGCCTTTTGGGTGGAGTGCAGCAATTATTCAATCAGGGAATTATTCCTCTCGCGACGCTCGTGCTGTTGACTTGTGTTGTCATCCCCCTAATCCAGATGCTTAGTCTGCTTTATGTCTTTATCCCCCTTAAGCTGAAGACTCAAAGCAAGTTTGCGATTCCGGTTTTTCGTTTACTTGGACATATCAAGCCCTGGAGCATGATGGAAATTTACATGCTGGGTATCCTGGTTTCCATCGTAAAACTGGGCAAAATGGCGACGATTGTCCCGGGTCTGGCTGTCATTGCCTTCAGTCTGCTGATCTTTGTTTTGGCTTTTGCTTTATCTTCGGTTGATCATCACATGGTCTGGGAACGCTTGGGGGGAAAATTCGCAAAAGTCACCAATCCCTCAGAAAAAACTATGAAACTGGTCAGTTGCGAGGCCTGCCATCTGCTCAGCCGCTGGCCCAAAAATTCTGAAGGGCAGATCGTTTGTTGTCCACGTTGCAGTGGCGAAATGCATCAGCGCAAGCCGAACAGCCTTATGCGCACCTGGGCTCTACTTATCGCAGCCATTATTTTCTATATTCCAGCAAATGTCCTACCGATGACCATCACTTCAGCTGTGGGCAGCACCTCGGCTGACACCATTATGAGCGGTGTCATTTACTTCATCCATAGTGGCTCTTGGGAAATTGCCTTGGTGATTTTTACCGCGAGTATTTTCGTGCCGTTCATGAAGTTTATAATCCTGATCTACTTATTGCTTTCGGTGCAGTTCAAGTCCATCAAACGACCTAAAAAACGCACTCGATTTTACCATTTCACCGAAGCGGTTGGTCGCTGGTCAATGCTTGATGTCTATGTTGTGAGCATTCTGATTAGTTTGGTCAAACTGGGTTTTCTGGCCGATATTGCTGCTGGTCCAGCAGTTATCTATTTTGCCGCTGTTGTTGTAACGACTATGCTCGCGGCGGAGAGCTTTGATCCCCGGTTGATCTGGGATGTTGTGGAGGAAAAATCATGAGCCAAGAGGTCTCGAATGGGGAAAATATCCAACAATCCCCCGTAGCAAAGATACAAACCAAGCGCGGCTTTTCGATCATCTGGGTTGTCCCGATTATCGCTCTGTTGATCGGTGGTGGATTGATTTTCAAGGCGCAGTCCACCAAGGGACCAACGATCACCATTACCTTCAAGACGGCTGTTGGGCTCGCTGTGGAAAAGACA
>JASJGU010000019.1:0-7214 GCA_033791385.1 Desulfuromusa sp. | reverse complement strand
GATACCGTGCTCAAACAGCTGACGCAGCCGCGAGCGTTCCTGAGGGTTGTCGAGTTTACTGTCCAGGGCATCGACATTCTCCGGCAGGGTGCCTTCTTTCCAGAGGTAGTAATAGACATCTTCATAGGCGGTCTGCACGACCTCACTGTCGAGACTGAGATAGCGACATAGCACATCCATAAACCGCTGTGCGTCATCGGTATCGTACTGGTGATCGCCATCTTCTTGTGCCAGCCACTTGGGATCGTGCCAGACCGGCACGCCATCTTCGCGCCAGAAACATCCCAGCGCCCAGCGCGGCAACACTTCGCCCGGATACCACTTGCCCTGGCCGTAGTGTAAGGCCGCCCCGGGTGCGAAACGATGTTGTAGTCGCAGTAACAGGTCTTCGGCCAGCTCACGCTTTTTGTCGCCCAAGGCGGCGATATTCCATTCGGCACCGTCCATATCATCAATGGAGACAAAGGTCGGTTCACCGCCCATGGTCAGCCGTACATCGCCGGCCACCAGGTCCTCTTCAACTTGCTGACCAAGTGCATCAATTGACAACCATTGTTCATCCGAATAAGGCTTGGTAACGCGTGGATCTTCATGGATCCGGGTCACCGTATTGCTATGTTCGAATTCGACTTCGCAGGCTTCTGTTGCACCGGTCACCGGAGAGGCACTAAGCGGATGGGGGGTGCAGGCCAGAGGGATATGCCCTTCCCCGGCGAGCAGTCCGGAGGTAGGATCCAAACCGATCCAACCGGCCCCCGGAATATAGACTTCTGTCCAGGCGTGCAGATCTGTGAAGTCTGCCTCCGGGCCGGAAGGCCCATCCAGGGATTTTTCATCAGAAGACAGTTGGATCAAATAGCCGCTGACAAACCGGGCAGCTACCCCCAAATGCCTGAAAATTTGCACTAGGAGCCAAGCGGAGTCGCGACAGGAACCGAGAGCTCGTTGCAAGGTTGTTTCACAGCTTTGGACACCCACTTCCATGCGGACCGAATAATTAATCGATTTCTGCACCAGGTTGTTGACATCAACTAGAAAATCGTTAGTATTTTTTTTGCTGCGGTCTACTTTCTTTAACCATTTTTCCAGGAGTGGTCCGGTGATGATCTTCTGGAAATAAGGAGCCAATTCGGTGTGCTCTAATTTGTTATAAGAAAATGGAAATGTTTCGGCGTAGTCTTCGACGAAAAAATCAAACGGGTTATAGGCCGTCATGTCGGCAATCACTTCGACTTCGATACGCAATTCGCTAGTTTTCTCCGGGAAAACCAACCGTGCCATGTAATTGCCGAACGCATCCTGTTGCCAGTTAAGAAAATGCTTTTCCGGGAAAACTTTCAGGGAATAGGCATGAATGGGTGTCCGACTGTGCAGCGCTGGTCGTAAGCGTACCACGTGAGGGAAAAGTGAAATTGGTCGGTCAAATTTATAACTGGTATTGTGATTACAGGCAACACGGATTGGCATAAAGAATCCTTATCGGGAATTTTGGTTGTCAGTGGCCGACAGAAACTCAAACTTTCAAGTTATTCGGCCAACATCTTAGCATAGAAATTTATCAAATATTAGAAGTAAAGAAGCTCAAATGTGTTATTCTCCCGGTGTTCAATGTAGTACCCTTCTGAAAAATTTCTTGTTTTTTGCCACGGGAATTGAATGCACTGACGAAATTAAACCCCGGAGAGACCGGGCGCTGGTTTTTTCCACATGCGCTTACAAAAAGGAGTTTGTTAATGACACGCGATCGGATCATGGAAATCATTAAAGAGCAGAACGTGAGTTTTTTTCGACTGCAGTTTGTCGATATTTTTGGGTTTATGAAAAATATCGCTATTCCCCTTAGCCAGATTGAAAAGGCTCTGGATGGCCAGATGATGTTTGACGGCTCTTCGATTGACGGTTTCGTTCGTATCAATGAGTCGGACATGTATCTGAAGCCGGATTACGATACCTTTGTTGTTCTCCCTTGGAGAAGCAAAAATGGTGTTAACGCTGCTCGGATTATCTGTGATGTTCATAAGGTAGACGGGACGCCATTTGCCGGTTGTCCCAGAGTTAATCTTAAACGGGTATTGGCCGAATCCAAGGCGCTCGGCTACACAATGAATGTCGGAACCGAATGTGAATTCTTCCTTTTTCAGAAAGATGAAAAGGGAAATATGGTCACTGAGACAAATGATGTTGCTGGGTACTTTGATGTCGATCCAGACGACACCGGCATTAACTGTCGGCGTGAAATTATTGATACTCTGGAATCGATGAACTTTGAAATTGAGGCCTCCCACCATGAGGTGGCTGAGGGGCAGCATGAGATCAACTTCAAGTATTCCGACGCCTTAAAAGCAGCAGATAATACGGTGACCTTCAAGTGGGTTGTCCGTTCCATTGCTTCCAAGCATGGCTTCCACGCCACTTTCATGCCCAAGCCTGTTTTTGGTATCAACGGTTCCGGCATGCATACCAATCAGTCGCTCTTTAATCTGGATGGGACGAATGCATTTTATGATGAAAATGGGCCGCTGAAGTTAAGTGAGACGGCCTACCATTATATTGCCGGTCTTACTAAAAACGCCTGTGGATTTACCGCAGTCACTAATCCTCTGGTCAACTCTTACAAACGTCTGGTTGCCGGTTATGAGGCGCCCGTCTATGTTGCCTGGTCAGCCTCCAATCGTTCGGCTCTGATTCGCATTCCGGCCTCTCGAGGGCTTGGAACCCGCACTGAGGTGCGTTCTCCCGATCCAACCTGCAACCCCTATCTAGCACTGGCAATGATGCTTAGTTCAGGCCTTGACGGGGTGAAGAATAAACTTGAAGCACCAGCTTCAGTCAATGTTGATATTTTTCAAATGACTCCGCAGGAAAAAGATACCGCCGGCATCGCAAGTTTGCCGGCCAATCTGAAAGAGGCCATTGATCTGCTTGAGAAAAGCCCCATCGCCAAGGAGGCGCTCGGCGAACATATTTTAGGGAAGTATATTCAGGGGAAGCAAAAAGAGTGGGATAGTTATCGAACTGCGGTGACTGACTGGGAAATAAAAACTTACATGAAAAACTACTGATCGTCTTTCGGATATCTTGAGTTTAACTATCCATCAGCCCCTGCAAGCATCCTCTTGCGGGGGCTGAATTAATTTAAGGACAACTTTTTTAATACAAGGGGTTGGGTGGAAAATGCATATTATTGCAGGAGACTAAATGGAAAGACGTTGTGAATTAATCCGTGGATAGATAACTTTTAACGACAATGGTTATTGCCAGATCAAGATCATTTTCCGGATTAAATACTGGGCCTAGTAACTGAGCTAAGCTGGGTCGGGTCTGCAGACGGTCATCCCAACAGGCAGCATCACACAAGCGACGCAGTTCAGCGCAGATCCAGGTGAAATTTGCTTCACGACTCAATTTGCATTCGGAACCGAGGGCCGTATAGTCAAGCATACTCTGACGCAGTACTATGGTGGGTAAGTCTGGAACATAAATATGGCAGAAGGGCTGGCGCTCGGAGTTGACATTTGTAGTTGTGCTTGTCACCTTCTTGCGCATCACTAGACCGCCTGTGGCCAGTGCTCGACCGACAGCAAATTTTTTCTTTGTGGTCTTCTCGGATTCAACACTATTGATAATTCCGGCACCACGCAGTAGCAACACTATGTCAGTGTAGTTGACCTTGAGCAGCTCACCAACCTGATCCAACAGTTGCAGACCTTCGGCGCTGAAAGTCAGCCGTTGAACAATAAAACGATTCTGGTCATTTTCCAGCTTAGTTGAGTCGATACAAATGGTTTTAAACCCGGCACCATGCAATGCCTCCACGCACGACGTGGCTGGACCATCATTGGCAAAACTGGCAACTATGGCCGGTCCGCCACCGGGTAGATTCACCCGAGAGCGTGCTTCGTAAGGGGTGATGCCAAAAATTGCGGCAAACTCTTGAGTCCGGTGGGCAATATCGCCCTGCACATCATAAATAGCGACTATCTGCATAACTTTGACTCCCTAGGCAATGACCCAGTTTGTTTGAAATCATTGTATTATCGCTCAATAGTGACGCTTATGCTATTGATAATGTAGTTGAAATAGGATGCTTCCCGGCGGCGGTCTCTTAGGTCTTGGCTGGTACGGACGGAAGCGTAAAAAAGCATAGTTTAAAGAACTTCGACAGTATGCAGTATTAATCAAAGTGGGGTCAGAAATGACTCCGCGTTTTTATTTCATAATTCAGGATTTCACATTTGATAATGGAGTTTAGGCAAGATCTGCCCCATTTGCACAATATTGGCACTCTCCAGAACAAATTGAGCGCCAGTTCGTTCGCGCAGGCTGAGACTTTTCTATAAGTTGTTCTTTATCACGATCCGGCATTATCTAAGAATAATCGCACAGGTCCGGATTGGCAAAAAAACAGGGTTACTAGTTTGAAAACGAATTTAGGAGCATTCTGCCCAATTTGCATAAGTAGTAAGATTTGCAAATTCCACCATCGACCCATTCTGACGATTTTACCCTGCCATAAGGTCTAAATTGCTGAGAAATAACCCTTCATTTTTTTGCGCAACGCAGCATCCGGCTGGCGGCCGAAACCCGCAGCCAGATTGTCCTGAAGGTGGTGTAATTTGGTTGTTGCAGGGATTACGCAGGTCACCGCCGGGTGGGAGACAATGTATTTGAGGAAAAACTGGCCCCAGCTTTGACAATCGAACTCGGCAGCCCAGTCGGGCAGGGGTTTCCCTTTGACTGTGCGAAACAGGGATCCACGCTGATAGGGGCGGTTCACCAATACGGCGATACCACGATCGATAGCGAGTGGCAGTAATCTCTCCTCGACGGATCTATTTTCGATGTTGTAACTGAACTGGACAAAATCAAACGGTTCCTGCCGCAGCAGGGTTTCAAGTTCACGATGACTTTGACCATGTGACGTGGTGATCCCTATGTAACGAATTTTCCCTTGCGCTTTCCATTCTTTGAGGGTCTTTAAGTGAGTTTGCCAATCGCGCAGATTGTGAATCTGCATCAGATCAAAATGGTCAATGCCCCATTTTTGTGCCGAGCTTTCCATTTGCTGTACCCCGGATTTTTCCCCATCGGTCCAGACTTTGGTTGCGGCGAACAGCCGATCTCGACCGCCGGCCCGGTTCAGCAAGTTCCCGATAATCTGCTCAGCTGAGCCGTACATCGGCGATGAATCAATAAGCTCGCCGCCCTTAGCAAAGAATTCCTGCATCAATGTCACCAGATCGGTAAAGATCGGGTCGTTGGGGCCGATATCAAAAGTTCGCGAACTGCCCAGGCCGATCACTGGCAAGCTTTCAGTGGTCCCCGGAATCATTTTGCGTAACATCCTCGACTCGGCAGCTTGCAGGCGCCATGGCATGAGCCAGAAGGACGCCAGTGCCATACTGATTGAAGTGACAAATCCGCGTCGAGACATCCATATTTTGTCAGTTTTCATTTTTTCTTCTCCTTTGCAATTGCCAGATTTTCCTGCTGTTTTCCAAGTCGGTAGCTGATCCAGCCCCATCCGCCGCAGAGGGGTACCGCGAGCAGAGCGATCGCGGGCAGTGCCAATCCGAATGCCTGCAGGCCGGCATAGGCCCAGGCGCTGACGACATCGCCACTGCGGTAAATAACCGTATCGATGATATTCTTTGCCTTGTATTTTTCTGCCTTGTCAAGCACCACAAACAGCATCTCGCGCGAGGGTTTCATCAGGGCATAATTCCCAGCCCGGCGAGCGACCTGGACGCTGACCAATATCCACAGGGTGGGAAGCGCTGCGAGCAAGAGAAAGCCTGCACCAAGCAGCAGGGGAATAATGGCCAAAGACCAGCCTAGACCGAACGCCTTGACAATCCGGCTGGTGAAAAACACCTGAATAAGGATCGTCAGAGCATTGGTTGCAAAGTCCATGGCAGCAAAGACGGTGGTGCGCTGCGCAGGGTCACTAAAACTGTCGCGAATAATTTGTGCCTGCTGAAAGTAGAGGAAAGTGGAGAGCGTGGTATAGAGCAGGATGAGCAGACAGATGCCGAGAAGATAGGGGGAACGAACAATCATCAGGAGACCAGCAAGCGGTTTCCCTCCCAGGGCCATATCTTTCTCGGCGCTCGATTGACTCTCAAGAGCTGATGCGGTTGTTGATGGTGCCGGTCTCGTTCCACTCCAGCGGCTCAGCCGATTAATGCAGAGAATCGCCCAACCGAGACAGGCCGCAGAGATCAGCAGCAAATTTGTCGTTCCCAGGGAGGTGACCAGCCCCGCGGTGACGACCGGACCAGTCAACGCCCCGGCTGTACCACCTGCGGCAATAAAGCCGAACAGTCGCTTGGCCTGATCATCATTGAACAGGTCAGCCATAAAGCTCCAGAAAACTGAAACGATGAACAGGTTAAAAACACTGGTCCAGATAAAAAAAGCTCGGGCGACCCAGACAGGAATGAGTTCGGAATGGAACAGAAAATAAAAGATCAGCAGGTTGCCGATGAAGAAAAGGTAGACCAGTGGGAGAAAGCGTTGACGCGAATAGCGCGAAGAGATCCAGCCAAAAAGCGGTACCGCAGCGAGCATAGCCAGGAAAGTTCCGGTGAAGAGCCACTGCAGGTGCTCGATGCCTCCAGCAATACCCATTTCATCGCGCAATGGACGAATGATGTAATATGAACAGAGCAGAACAAAAAAGTAGCTAAAAGCCCACAACAGGGCCCGGATTTCTTCAGGTTCAACTGTGACTGAGCGGATCAGCCAAGCGCGGAATTTGTCTGTTGTTAAATTGAAAACTTTAGTCATGGAGCGAGCCTCCATGTTCCGTTGTTTGTTCTTGCTACTATAAACGAAATAGACGGCTGAGAATACCGGCACCCGCAAAGGGTCGTTATCTTATAAAATAGAACCGGCGGTTTCCGGACCGCCAACCAGGTTCATTTTCTTTGTGTCGACAAAGAAAACGCAACCAAAAGAAAACGACCCCAATGCCACCGCCTGCTTATGGCAGGTTCCTTCCACTCCGCAAACATCCGGCGCGCTCGCAAAACTTGCCCTGACGGGCTTCGGACATTCCTCGCTTCACCGCCTACTGTTCACTACGCTCCAGCGTTGGCATAAGGGGGAAAGATCCCGTGTGACACGGCCGCAACCCCGCGACTTTATGCTTTGTCCATCCGAAATCAGGACACTGCTATCTCCAAATCCCCCCCACCCTGCTCTTTTGCGAT
>JASJGU010000018.1:0-3438 GCA_033791385.1 Desulfuromusa sp. | reverse complement strand
ACCACCGTTAATTCTCTGCACAACTACTACCCTGAGATGGACAACGAAGAAGATCCCTACGGAGGCTACTCAGTCACAGCTGCACGGCTACTTGCCAAGACGAGGACCATAGCCGCCTTTTCCTATAAAAAGAGCATAGGGCATCCTCTCGTCTACCCAAGCCCCCGGTTGAACTATTGTGAAAATTTTCTCAATATGATGTTTGACCGACCTAATTTACCTTATAAAATCAAACCGCAATTCGTCTCAGCTCTGAACAAACTGCTCATCCTGCACGCCGATCACGAACAAAACTGCTCTACATCCACAGTTCGACTAGTCGGGAGTGCCGGTGCCAACCTTTACGCTTCTATTTCTGCAGGAATCAGCGCCCTCTGGGGCCCCTTACACGGGGGAGCCAACCAGGCAGTGATTGAAATGTTAGAGGCAATCCACAAAGATGACAACAACTACAAGAAATATATTGCTAAGGCCAAAGATAAAAATGACCCCTTCCGTCTCACCGGTTTTGGTCACCGGGTGTACAAAACCTTTGATCCCCGGGCAAAAATAATCAAAGAGGCCTGTGCGGAAATTATGGAAGAGTTAGAAATTCATGACCCTTTGCTCGACATTGCTCTTGAAATGGAGGAGCATGCCAAAACAGATGACTATTTCATCCAGCGCAACCTCTACCCTAATGTTGATTTCTACAGCGGAATCATCTATCGGGCCATGGGAATTCCGACCAATATGTTCACCGTCATGTTTGCCCTTGGCCGACTCCCTGGCTGGATCGCCCAATGGACAGAAATGAAGGAAGATCGGGAGAATGCTCGGATCGGTCGCCCCCGTCAGATCTACTCCGGCCAGACGCGAAGAGCCTTTGTTCCGATGAAAGATCGCGTATAAAGAGATCGGCCATTAAGTATCATGGGGGACAGCAAACTTTACCTAAATAAATGTTGTTGTCCCCTAAGATGTATTCGTCATTGCTTGAGCCATTGCTCTCCTGTTTATTTCGCCAGACTCTTCCCCACTTCGAAATTGACCACAAGAGGTACATCCAGCTTGAGCGCATTTTCCATGGCCGCTTTAATTATCGGCTTAGTCTTTTCAAGTTCTGCCTCCGGCAGTTCAAAAACCAGTTCATCATGAATCTGGAGCAACATTTTGGCAGAGAGACCGTTATTCTTGATGACGCTCTCGCACTCTATCATGGCCAGCTTTATAATATCTGCAGCTGTCCCCTGAATTGGAGTATTGATGGCCATCCTCTCTGCAAACTCCCTCCGCGCTTTGTTCTTTGCATGGATTTCTGGAACACTTCTCCTGCGGTTAAGCAAGGTAGTCACATGCCCTTTTTCCCGCGCTTCAATAACGATATCTTCCATAAATTGCTGCACGCCAGTGTAAAGCCGAAAGTAACAGTCAATAAAGCGCTGCGCTTCTTTCCTGCCGATATCAAGCTGACTTGCAAGACCAAAGCTGCTCATCCCGTAAACGATTCCAAAGTTAATACTCTTTGCAACCCTGCGCATCTCAGAGGTGATCAGCAGAGGAGAAACCCCAAAGATCTCTGCTGCAGTTCTCGCATGTATGTCTTCGCCTGTCCTGAAAGCTGTAAGAAGAGCATTATCTTGGGAATAGTGTGCGAGCACCCGTAAATCTATCTGGGAGTAATCTGCAGAAAGAAAGATAAGTCCATCACCCGGCACAAAAGCTCCACGAATACGCCCCCCTTCTTCTGTCCGGATCGGAATATTCTGCAGGTTAGGGTCGCTGCTGGAGAGGCGACCAGTGGCTGCGACCGCCTGATTAAAAGACGAATGTATCCTGCCTGTTCCTGGGTCCTGCAGTTGACTGAGCTTATCCACATAGGTGGAAAGCAGTTTTGTCAGAGTCCGATAGCGCAAAATCAATGCTGGCAGTTCATGCTTTTTAGAAAGTTTTTCTAACACTTTTACATCAGTTGAAAAACCGGTCTTGGTTTTTCTGCCATGGGGCAAGCCTTGTTCCTCAAACAGTATCTCAGCAAGTTGCTTTGGGGAGTTAATGTTAAAACTATGCCCGGCTAAGACATATATCTGTTCTTCCAAAATTCCGAGTTTAGCTGTGAACTCGACCGAAAGGCTTGCCAGAACAGCAGGATCAATGCAAATCCCAGCAATTTCCATCCTAGCAAGAATTGTAACAATAGGCATTTCAACCTGCTGGAAAAGCTCCATCACCCCATTTTCGCGGAGCATCGGCTCGAACTCCTGCCAAAGCAGAAGAGTGCCATACACATCTTCACAACTATAAATCCCTGCCTTTTCAATATCTACATAGGCAAAGCAATCCTCACGCTTATCCCCCTCGACAACCTCAGCAAAGGAGGTCATCTTCAAATCATATTGCAGACAGAGTGCATCGAGTTTGAGCGAGCGCCCCTCGCTCTCAATCAAATAAGCTGCAATCAGGGTATCGGCAATCGGTCCAGCCAGTTCGACCCCCCACTGCTGTTTAATTACCGTGAAATCATACTTAAGATTGTGAGCTAATTTAGTAACCTCTGGGGAAGTCAAGAACGGTTCCAGAGCCTGAAGGACCTCCTGCTGCCCGAGTTGCCCCGCGGCCAGATTGCCCTCATCATCAAGGTGACCAACGGGGATATACCATGCCCTCTGCAGATTGACACAGAGGGAAATACCCACGAGCCCCGCGTTTCTAGCATTAAGAGAAGTTGTCTCGGTATCAACCACAAGGAGCTCAGCCTTCTGGAGCACATCGACAAGTTCGGCCAGCTGTTCGCTACTCCGTACTGTTACAAAACCGTCGGTGGGAACAGCCTTTGCAGTATCTATCCCGTTTAGTAAAGTAGAGAATTCCAGTTCAGTGTATATCTCTGCCAACTGTTCATCATTTCCTTGGCCTAATAAATAACTATCAAGTTGCTCGGGAATTGGGACATCAATTTTAAGATCTATTAACTCCCGGGACAGATAGGCCTGGTCGCGATTTTCAATTATTTTTTCTTTCATCTTCGATTTTTTCAAATCGTCAACCTGCGCGTACAGGCCATCAAGAGTGGAAAAATCATCGATCAATTTTTGCGCAGTTTTCGGGCCGACCCCCGGCACTCCCGGGACGTTGTCTGCACTGTCACCAATTAAAGCAAAAAGGTCGAGAAGCTGATCCGACCGAACCCCATATTTTTGTTCAACCGCCTCTTGGTCCATCACCTTATCTTTCATGGGATCCCACATGACCAAATCTTCAGAGACAAGCTGAAGGAGATCCTTATCTCCCGAGACAATGACAACTTTGTAACCAAGGGCGGTGAACCTTTTAGCCACAGAGGCGATAATATCATCAGCCTCAACATCCTGTTCCTCCAACATAAGAAAGTTTGATGCTGCCACAAACCTTTTAATAAATGGAATCTGGAGGCTCAGATCTTCTGGCATCGGCGGACGA
>JASJGU010000017.1:0-17899 GCA_033791385.1 Desulfuromusa sp. | reverse complement strand
AGTATAACGGCCAACAAATTCGCGCGGGTGCGCGCCGCACTTTGTCTGAATGCCGAAATGGCCACCTTGGCCCGCAACCACAACAATGCCAACGTGCTCTGCCTTTCCGGAAAATTCACGGACGAGAACGAAATCGAAAACATTCTCGAAGCATGGTTCTCCGCCACGTTCGAGGGCGGGCGCCACGATCGCCGCATCACGAAAATCAAGGACTATGCTTCCGAAACCGCCGGCACGATCGCCGTCTACGACACCGACCCGGAAATCTATGCTCTGCTCAAGAAAGAAGATCGGCGCCAGAAGGATAATCTCGAACTGATCGCCTCCGAAAACATTGTGAGCAAGGCCGTGCGCGAAACTCAGGGTTCACGCATGACGAACAAGTATGCCGAAGGTTATCCGACAAAAAGATATTATGGTGGCTGTGAATTTGTCGATGTCGCCGAACAACTGGCGATTGACCGCGCTAAAGAACTATTTGGCGCTGAGCATGTTAATGTGCAGCCACACTCCGGTTCACAGGCAAATATGGCGGTCTATATGGCCGTTTGCCAGCCTGGCGATACTGTACTCGGTATGAATCTGGCTCACGGAGGCCATTTGACACACGGATCCTCGGTGAATTTTTCCGGTAAACTTTATAATATTGTTCCCTACGGATTAAACGCAGCTACCGGCACTATTGACTACGAAGAAGTTGAGCGTCTGGCAAAAGAACATCAACCGAAGTTGATTGTTGTCGGTGCCAGTGCCTATCCGCGTGAGATTGATTTTATCGCATTCCGTAAAATTGCGGATGCTGTCGGTGCGGTCATTATGGTCGATATGGCTCATATCGCAGGACTGGTTGCTGCGGGTGTCCATTCTAATCCGGTCCCCTATGCCGAATTTGTGACCACGACGACCCATAAAACTCTGCGTGGACCGCGCGGTGGAATGATCCTCTGTACTGAGGAGTGGGCTAAAAAAATTAACAGTAGTATCTTTCCAGGGATTCAAGGTGGCCCCCTGATGCATGTGATTGCTGCAAAAGCGGTCGCCTTTAAAGAGGCTTTGTTGCCGGAATTTAAGGAGTACTCCAGCCAGGTGGTTAAAAACGCCCAGGCATTAGCTGGCGGATTGATGGCAAAGGGGTTTAAGCTGGTTTCAGGTGGAACCGATAATCATTTGATGCTGGTTGATTTCACTGGCAGCGAAATTACCGGTAAGGTGGCTGAGAAAGCCCTTGAAGATGCTGGCATCACAGTGAATAAAAATGCAGTTCCATTTGACACCAGATCTCCTTTTGTCACAAGTGGTATCCGTATCGGTACTCCGGCGACAACGACACGTGGCCTGAAAGAAGCGGAGATGTTGCAGGTCGCAGATTGGATTGATCGAGCGTTACAAAACATCGATAATGTAGCCGAATTGGTCAAGATTCGGTCAGAGGTTAAAGAGCTCTGCCAGCGCTTCCCCCTCTACGCGCATCGATTGAAATAGGTGGAAATGATGGAGCGCCCTGGTTGGGATGAATATTTTATGCAGATTACACAGCTGGTAGCAAGCCGCTCTACCTGTTTGCGTCGGCAAGTTGGTGCTTTACTGGTTAAAGAAAGAAATATCATGGCCACCGGTTATAATGGTGTGCCAAGTGGGATCACTCATTGTGATGTCACCGGATGTTTGCGTGAACAGTTGAAGGTTCCCTCTGGGGAGCGGCATGAGTTATGCCGCGGATTGCACGCGGAGCAAAATGCAATTATTCAGGCAGCGCGGCATGGAGCAAATATCGCTGGATCAACACTTTATTGTACCGATTCTCCTTGTATAATCTGTAGTAAAATGCTGATCAACGCTGGAGTTGTCGAGGTGATTTTCGGTCGTGGTTATCCGGATGAATTGTCTTTGGAAATGCTTGCCGAAGCGGGAATCAAGTTTCAGCAACACACAGGAGAAAACAAAAAATGAATTGTCCGTTCTGCCGCTATGCCGATACCCGAGTGGTTGATTCGAGACTCGGTAAAGAAGGGAACAATGTTCGTCGGCGGCGCGAATGTCCGTCCTGTGAGCGGCGCTTTACGACCTATGAAAGGGTCGAGGAAATTCTCCCCTGGGTGATAAAAAAAGATGGTCGACGTGAAGCCTTTGATCGTTCTAAAATTATTTCTGGAATGCAACGTGCTTGTGAAAAACGGCCAGTTTCGGTTGAGCAGATTGAGGCGCTAGTTGATCAACTTGAGCGTAAGTTCCAAGAATGCGGTGATAAAGAAATCTCTGCAAGTTTAATTGGCGAAGCGGTGATGGATATGTTGCATGATGTGGATGAGGTGGCTTATGTACGTTTTGCCTCGGTTTACCGGCAGTTTAAAGATATCAACGAATTTATGTCAGAGTTAAATGACTTGTTGAAGAATTCTCACTAACTATTAGTTTTTACAAGTTATTTGAGCCGGAGTATCTGTCATGGATATTCCGGCGCTTGCTTTTCTTCTGCACGGATACCTAACGAAAATGCCTGAGTTAACACATCAGCACTTTATGCAGCTGGCACTGAATTTGGCTCGACAGGGGAAAGGAAGGACTGCTCCTAATCCTCCCGTTGGAGCCGTCATTGTCAATTCAGGAATAGTTGTTGGTGAAGGGTTTCATCCGCAATATGGTGAACCTCATGCCGAAATTTTTGCTCTGCGGCAAGCGGGCGAGAAAGCGCAAGGAGCAGCAATTTATGTCACATTGGAACCTTGTTCGCACTATGGTAAAACTCCTCCATGTGCCGATGCGCTGATTGCCGCAGGGATCAAATCTGTTTATATAGGGGCTGTTGATCCAAACCCTCAGGTGTCAGGGAGGGGGATCGAAAAATTGCGAAAAAACGGGATTAAAGTGCAAACAGGGATTCTTGAGTCACAGTGTCGCTGTTTGCTTGCAGCTTTTACTAAACATATTACAACCGGCCTCCCTTTTACTATTTACAAAGCGGCCATGACTTTGGATGGTAATACCGCAACTTCAACAGGTGATTCGAAGTGGGTTTCTGGGGAGGAGAGCCGACGGCAGGTGCATCGATTACGCGACCGGGTAGAAGCGATCATGGTTGGTATTGGCACAGTGCTAAAGGATGATCCTCTACTCAATACCCGTCTTCCTAATGGCGATGGACGTGATCCACTACGAGTCGTTGTCGATAGTCAGTTACGGATCAGCCCTGAATGTCGGATTTTGAAACAAAAATCACTAGCAAAAACTTTGATTGCAACAATCTCTACTGATCAGCGCAAAATTTTAGCATTGCAGAACAGGGGAGCCGAAGTTGTTGTCCTCCCCACAGATTCTGCTAAAGTATCTCTGTCTGCATTATGGGAAGAGTTAGGTCGGCGTCAAGTTCAGACCCTCCTTCTTGAAGGGGGATCAACGTTGGCTACTGCGGTTCTGAAGAATGATTTGATTGATCGACTGATGTTGTATGTTGCGCCTAAATTGCTTGGTGGTTCACCTGGAATTGGAATTTTTTCCGGCGTTGGTTGCACAGAAATGTCAGACGCTCTCAAACTGGAAGATCTGCACTATGAAATGGTAGGGGACGATCTGTTGATCACAGGAGATATTGCAGCATGTTTACTGGATTGATTCAGTCTATCGGTCAGGTTCATAGTCTCAAGCGACAAGGGGACTCGGCCCAATTGCGGATTTCCAGTAGTTTGGTCGATGCCGATCTTCAACGCGGTGAAAGCATTGCGGTAAACGGCGCCTGTTTGACTGTCACCGCCTGGGATAACAGTAGTTTTACTGTTGACGTTTCACCGGAAACCTTGAATTGTACAACCCTAGGGCAGTTACAAACACATCACCCGGTTAACCTTGAGCGTGCTATGCGTCTTACGGATCGTCTGGGCGGACACTTGGTCAGTGGCCATATCGATTGCGTTGCCTTGGTTCGACGTCGCTATGAGGATCAAAATGCAATTCGATTTGTATTTGGCGTTCCGCAAAAGGTGATGCGCTATCTGGTGACAAAAGGATCAGTTGCTGTTGATGGTATCAGTTTGACAGTCAACAGCGTTGAACCGGATATGTTTTCGGTTGCTGTTATCCCACATTCCCTGCAAATGACAACTTTAAAAAATTGTCGTGAAGGTTCGCAGGTCAATATTGAAACCGATTTGCTTGGGCGTTATGTGGAACGGCTGCTACAAGGTAAAAATGGCTCGCAAAATGAGCAGAAAGTTGATTTTGACTTTCTTGCTAAAAACGGTTTTCTGTGAGATAACTCCCGCTTGCAGCTAAGATAAGGGATAAAAAACATGCCAATTGCAAAAATAGAAGCAGCTCTAGACGATATTCGTCAGGGGAAAATGGTTATTCTGGTTGACGATGAAGATCGTGAGAATGAAGGTGATCTGGTTGCGGCTGCTGAACTGGTCACCCCTGAAATCATCAATTTTATGGCAACGCAGGGGCGCGGGTTGATTTGCCTCACCTTAACTGAAGCACGTGCCGATGTGCTGGATCTGCCTTTAATGGTGTCTGATAATAATTCTTCTTTCGGCACGGCGTTTACCGTTTCAATAGAAGCGCGTCAAGGTGTAACTACCGGAATTTCAGCAGCGGATCGTGCTCGAACTATTCAGGTTGCCGTTGCTGACGATACGACCTCGCGAGACTTGGCGCGACCCGGACATATTTTCCCGTTGCGAGCCAAAAAAGGTGGCGTTATGGTCCGAACCGGTCAGACTGAAGGCTCAGTTGATCTCGCCCGTCTGGCCGGACTAAAGCCCGCTGGGGTCATTTGTGAAATCATGAATGATGATGGCACTATGGCAAGACGGCCGCAGTTGGAAATTTTTGCCGCGCAGCATGATCTTAAAATTATTTCAGTCGCCGATATTGTTGCTTACCGGATGCGTAAAGAGTTATTGGTTCGACGCGCAGCAGAGACCACTATCCCGACTCCATTTGGCGGATTATTCACCGCGATCGTCTATGAAAATGATGTTGATGATGCACAGCATATGGCTCTGGTTAAGGGTGAAATAAACTCAAATGAACCTGTCCTGGTACGGGTTCATTCTGAATGCCTGACGGGTGATGTGTTCGGCTCACAACGCTGTGACTGTGGTGAACAATTGCACGCGGCGATGGCTCAGATTGAAAGTGAAGGTGCCGGAGTTGTCCTCTATATGCGCCAAGAGGGTCGGGGCATTGGACTGATCAACAAACTCAAAGCTTATGCTTTACAGGATCAGGGACATGATACGGTAGAGGCGAACCATGTTTTGGGATTTAAAGATGATTTACGTGATTATGGTCTGGGAGCGCAGATTTTAGCTGAGCTCGGGGTGCGAAAATTACGTTTGATGACCAATAATCCGAAAAAAATTGTTGGTTTGGAAGGCTATGGCCTGGAAATCGTTGAGCGGGTTCCGATTGAAGTGCCCTCACATCGGGAAAACCTTAAGTATTTGACAACTAAACGCGAAAAAATGGGGCATTTGCTGGAAAATCTCTAGTAATATCGCAGGAGGTCATTATGTCTAAAATTATCGAAGGAACACTTGATGCTAAAAAATTCCGTTTTGGCATTATTGTCAGTCGTTTTAACAGCTTTATTTCTGATCGATTACTCGAAGGAACTATTGATACGCTGATACGGCATGGCGCAGATGGCGATCAAATAACGGTGGTCAAAGTTCCCGGGGCTTTTGAATTGCCATTGATCGCTAAGAAAATGGCTGATTCAGAAAAATATGACGCTTTGATTTGTCTAGGCGCTGTGATTCGTGGCGGGACTCCCCATTTTGAATATGTTAGTTCAGAAATGACCAAGGGAATTGCGTCGGTATCGTTGCAAACTGGCTTGCCGATCGCTTTTGGTGTGTTGACGACCGATTCAATTGAACAAGCAATAGAACGGGCTGGAACCAAAGCTGGAAATAAGGGTGTAGAGGCCGCCATGACTGCCATTGAAATGGTGAATTTGATGGGAGCTGTTTAGCCAAATGTCAAATAATCGCCGCGTTGGACGTGAATACGCGCTGAAGATGTTGTTTGCGTTTCAACTCGATAAAGACCAGACGGAACCGAATCTGTTGCTTGATTCTTTCTGGAATAATTTCCGTTTTGCTGATGACGTTCTGGGCGAACCTCTTGAGACGATTGATTTTCCTTTGGCAACATCGACTCGATTGTTTGCAGAATTGATCATTAAAGGTGTTGTTGAGTATCGTTCTGTGATTGATGTGAAAATTTCTGAAGTTGCAAAAAACTGGTCTTTGGGAAGGATGTCGTCAGTTGATTTGTCGATTTTACGGATCGGTACATATGAACTTCTTTATCATCCAGAGGTTCCAGCTGCCGTTGTTATTGATGAAGCGATCGAAATTGCGAAGCGCTATGGCACCAAAAAATCACCTTCATTTATCAATGGCCTGCTTGATAAAATCTCCAAAAACATTGTAAAAACAACCAGTTAATCTTTTATTTATATTGAGGTTTCTATGCGCGTAATTAACGTTGGTTTACTCGGATTCGGCACTATTGGCACCGGGGTAGTCAGAAATATTCAACGTAATGCTACAACTATGCAGCGCCGACTCGGGCATAGTATGGCGTTGGTCAAGATTGCAGATCTAGATATTACTACCGATCGCGGTGTGCCGTTGGAATCCGGGGTTTTAACGACTGATGTTGACGATGTTATCAGTAATCCTGAGATCGATATTGTTATTGAGTTAATTGGTGGCTATGAACCGGCAAAAAGTTTCATTCTCAAGGCGATTGCCAACGGTAAGCACATTGTGACTGCCAACAAAGCGCTTATGGCGGTTCATGGCCAGGAAATTATTGAAGCTGCAAATCGACAGGGTGTTTCGGTGATGTTTGAGGCTGCCGTTGGTGGGGGGATTCCAATCATCTCGGCAATTAAAGAAAACCTCTGCAGCAATGAATTTAATTCGATTCTTGGAATTCTGAATGGAACTTGCAATTTTATTTTAACTAAAATGACCGAGAAGGGCAGTGATTTTGCTCCGGTACTGCAGGAAGCGCAGAAGTTAGGTTATGCAGAAGCCGACCCTACTTTTGATATTGAAGGTGTTGATACCGCTCACAAGATTGCCTTGTTATCTGCACTTTGTTTCGGCACGACTGTTGATTTTGACCAGGTTTACTCGGAGGGGATTAGTAACATAACCGCCATTGATATTCAGTTTGCAAAGCAGATGGGCTACAAGATCAAGCTGCTAGCCATAGGTAAAAATCACGGTGAGCAAATTGAAGTACGGGTTCACCCAACGATGATTCCGGGATCTTATCAGCTTGCCGAAGTTAATGGTGTTTTTAATGCCGTCCGCTTGACCGGCGATTTTGTCGGACCAACATTACTCTATGGGAGTGGCGCAGGCATGGATGCAACTGCCAGTGCTGTGATGGGTGATGTGATGGCAATCAGCAGAGATCAAGTTTCCGGTGCGCGAGCCAGGGTTCCCATTATGGGCTACTGTGCGGATCAGATCAAATCATTGCCGATTAAGTCGATGAGTGAAATTGTTAGCCATTATTATCTGCGCTTCACAACGATTGATCAACCTGGCGTGCTGGCAAAAATTGCGGGTTGCCTTGGCAAGTATGACATCAGTATCCAGTCCATGATCCAACCAGAATGGCCTGAGGTTGATTCTGTGCCAATTGTCCTGATGACACATGCTGCAAAAGAGGCAGATATCTCCAGCGCCTTGAAGGAAATCGGGCAATTGGATATTATTTCTCAACCAACCTGCTTGATTCGTGTTGAACACGATCTGGATTAATCACTAAACTCAAAAAATATTATACCCGCCTCTTTTTGGTTGCGCGTGTGGATTTAGGCGATTCGTTAGTAGAAATTTCGGGTTCAACAATATAGCGCTTGATTTTGCGAGTGGTGGTTTTTGGAAATTCATCCTCTCTGAGGGTGAATTTTTTGACTCTCTTGTAATCAGCGAGATCTTTACCGTAGGTCAAGATTTCCTTGCGGATCAGGGTTTCGATTTCTGCAGCAGACATCGGCCCATTATTCAATTCCTTTGTTAGTTCAAACAACGCCTCCTCATTGGGATAAATAACGGCATAGACTTCCTCTGACGTTGCTCCAACCCTGTGACCGTAAACCATTATTTCTGCAATATAGGGACTCTTAAGTAATTGGTTCTCTATTTCTTCAGGGTAAACATTCTTTCCATTCGGGGTCACAATGAGGTTTTTAACCCGCCCACAGATGGAGAGCATGTTGTCCTCATCAATGCGGCCCAAGTCCCCGGTACTATACCAGCCGTCAATAAGTGACTGTGTTGTTGCTTTTTCGTTTTTGTAGTAGCCGAGCATAACATTTGGCCCTTTTACTTTAATTTCTCCTTCGCCATCAGCATTAGGTTTATTAATCATAATTTTGATCCCTTCTAATGCTTCTCCAGATGTCCCGGGTTTGCTCTTGAAGGGGCTTTCCGCAGAGATAATTGGAGAGGTTTCGGTGATACCATAACCCTGCAGTAAATTCAGACCAAGGTTATGAAACCCCTCTGCAACAGCAGGATCAAGCGCTGCGCCACCACTGACAAATGTGGTCTTTGCCCCAAGGGACTGTTGTACCTTTGCGCTAACAATTTTTCGGGTCAACGGAAATTTGTATAGCAGTCGCGAAGCGGGTTGTGAATCAATATTTTTCATGATTCTGTCGAAGAGCAAGCGAAAGACCGCGGGAACTCCGATCAGGTAAGTCGGTTTGATCTCGTTAAGATTATCACCAAGTTTTTTAATTGACTCAGCAAAGCTGACCTTGCCCCCAAGAGAAAGTGGTAGTAAAATCCCGCAGACCTGCTCAAAAACGTGATTGATCGGTAAAAAAGAGAGTGTTTGTATCGAACTGTCAAGTTGGAAGCGGTGGCTGGCAGCCTCTATATTACTCACAATATTCCAGTGGCTGAGCATGGCACCCTTCGAGCGACCGGTTGTGCCTGATGTGTACAGGATAACGGCTCTATCTTTCGGTTGGATACTGGTTGCTGGCAAGGGAGTGGAATGGAAAATGTCTTTATAGGAAAACAGCCGATTTTCTTTTAGTAATCGATGCCGCGACATAGCTGATTCAGACAGAAAATTAATTGTTTGCTTTTTATTCCCTGGATGTTCTTCCGGCTGCGTCAATATAGAATATGCTTGAATAGCCGCCTCTTCAATCGGCTTGCGGCGCTCGGTGGCAATATCTAAGTCCTTGACCAGCTCTTTCCATAGGCTTGAAAGGCTCTCCATTGCATCGGCCGTTTCACTCTGGTCAGTCAGTTCCGAAAGTGGGGCATCAATTAAAATTATTTTTCCCAAACTTGGAAGATCGTCTAAAACGTCAAGGAGAGTATCGAGCTGTGGTTGCCCGACAAAAACGGCCTCTGTATCGGAATCGTTTAGGATATGTCGCAGCTCTGTTGCTTTTAGTTCTTTATCAATTGGAATGGCCACACAGCCGGCTCGCAATATAGCTAGATATGAGATAACCCAACGAGGGGAGGATGATCCCAGTAGAGCAATATGAGATTTTTCCTGTATTTCCAGCTGCCGCAGACCTGCTGCCAGCTTTTCAACAGTGTCCCAAAGTTTACTATAGGTTAGGGGTTTCCACTTACCATTGTATTTATATTGTAGAGCCACTCTATCTGCATGTTGCTGACAGCTGGTATGGATCAACTGATCGATTGTTTGCACTTTTTATGCTCCTTTATATTTAACGTTAGGCTATGCAGATATATTGCTTGTTTTAGAATAATGTTTGTTTACTTTAGCCTTGTCTTTGCTGCCAGGCAAGCTTGAAAAGAACCTGATTATTGGGGTCGCATCGAATCCAGTCTTTGGCAATCAAATTCATTCTTTGTTTGCCGAGGGAACGAAGCACAGTAATAACGTTACCAATGCGAGTCAATTCAGATAGAAGTCTACTGAAGTATGTTTTCTCATGGCTAAGCGGTTTTGTCGCTTTAGGCTATCACTTAACTGATAATTACTAACTCATTGTTGTTTATTGACTTTTCAATTTTAGTGTCCATTCTAAAAATAATCATACCCTTTGTGATAAAAATAGAACATTATTTTAACTTGACTCAAGAGCATTTTTGCTGTTTCACTAAAAGATTAAGTTTGTAATTCACCGATATTTATAGGGAAATTCACTTAAAGTAAAAATATTTTGAGATGACTAAATATTGTAAATTTGATAAATTCCCACTTTTCATGAGAGGACGTATCTATGTCTATAACTAAATTTAAAAAAATTATGGCGACAAATCGAGGTGAGATTGCCATCCGGATTTTCCGCGCCTGTACCGAGTTGGGCATTGCAACTGTCGCGATTTATTCTGAAGAAGATCGTCTTTCTCTGCACCGATACAAGGCAGACGAAGCATATCAAATCGGGAAAGGGAAGGGGCCGATTGACGCGTATTTATCTATTGCTGAAATTATTGACCTTGCACGTAAAAAAAATGTAGATGCAATTCACCCCGGCTATGGGTTCCTTTCGGAAAATGCTGATTTTGCTGAAGCCTGTGAACGTGCTGGCATTGCTTTTATCGGGCCAACTCCCGATACTCAGCGGCGCCTCGGCGATAAAATCTCCGGTCGTCTGGTTGCCCTCGAGGCAGGTGTTCCAGTAGTTCCCGGGACAACTGATCCGGTGCAGACCGAAGAAGAAGCTTTGATTTTTGCGAAATCTTGCGGCTATCCAATCATTGTCAAGGCAAGTTCTGGTGGCGGTGGTCGTGGCATGCGGGTGGCCACAAATAAGAAGGAACTGCTTGAAGGGATTCGCAGTGCCGCTTCTGAAGCGCAGGCCGCTTTTGGTGACGCAACGGTTTTTCTAGAAAAATACCTTGAAAACCCTAAGCATATAGAGGTTCAGATCCTGGGTGACAGCCATGGTAATCTGGTCCATTTCTACGATCGTGATTGTTCGATTCAACGTCGCCATCAGAAAGTCATCGAGATTGCACCATCTCTTTCCCTGACGAAGAAAAAGCGTGATGAACTTTGCGCGAATGCGCTTAAGATCGCCAAGGTGGTCAATTATCGCAATGCTGGCACGGTTGAGTTCCTGCTGGATAAAGATGGAAACTTCTACTTCATCGAAGTTAATCCGCGCATCCAGGTTGAACACACCGTTACTGAGTTGGTGACGATGCGTAATCTGGTGCAAGCACAGATCCGTGTTGCCGAAGGCTATAAGTTGTCTGATCCAGAAATTGGAATCAAGTCGCAGAAGGATATCGAATTACGCGGCTACGCAATTCAATCGCGGATTACCACTGAAGATCCGGCTAATAATTTTTCCCCAGACTTTGGCACCATTAAAGCGTATCGAACTGCTGCAGGATTCGGTGTGCGCCTCGATGCGGCAGCTGGTTATGCTGGTGCCTACATCACCCCGCATTATGACTCTTTGTTGGTAAAAGTATCGACCTGGGGTCTTAGTTTCGAATGTGCGGCTCGTACTATGCACCGTGCCTTGCAGGAATTCCGTATCCGTGGGGTTAAAACTAATATCGGGTTTCTTGAAAAAGTGATGACCCATCCGGTTTTTCTCAAGGGAGACTGCGATACCTCTTTTCTCGACAAACATCCGGAAGTTTTCGATCTGAAGGTTAAGAAAGACCGTGCCAATAAGATTTTGAACTTTATCGGTCACACCAGTGTCAATGGTTACCCAGGCATTGCCCCGGAAAAGCGTCTGCATTATAAAAATCTGCGCGAAGCTGAAATACCGGAAATTCCCTATGGCCAAGCACATCCGCGTGGCACACGTGATATTTTGCGTGAGAAGGGTGCTAAAGGGCTGGCAGAGTGGACTCGGCAACAGAAGCATTTACTGATTTCTGATACGACGATGCGCGATGCTCACCAGTCGTTGATGGCAACCCGTTTCCGCACCTATGATCTGGATCGTATTGCCGAAGCGACTGCACATTTGGGCGGTGGACTCTGGTCATTAGAAATGTGGGGCGGGGCGACTTATGACGTGTCGATGCGTTTTTTGCGCGAAGATCCCTGGGACCGTCTTGAACGTCTGCGGGAGAAGATCCCAAATATCCTTTTTCAGATGCTGCTGCGTGGTTCTAACGCGGTTGGGTATACCAACTATCCCGATAATGTGATCCAGGAATTTGTTGCAAAAGCGGCTGAGAAGGGGATTGATGTCTTCCGGGTGTTCGATTCATTAAACTGGACCGTCGGTATGAAGGTGGCGATGGATGCGGTTAAAAAAAGCGGCGCTGTTTGTGAAGCGGCAATCTGTTATACCGGTGACATCTCCGACCCGAAGCGTGACAAGTATCCGCTCGGGTACTACGTCAATATGGCAAAAGAGCTCGAAAATATGGGTGCCGATGTTCTGGCTATAAAAGATATGGCCGGACTGCTTAAGCCGTTTGCGGCTGAGAAACTGGTCAAAGCACTGAAAAACGAAACCAGTCTGCCGATCCACTTGCATACCCACGATACTTCCAGTAATGGTGTTGCAATGTTGATGATGGCGACTCAAGCTGGTTGTGATGTGGTCGATACCGCGCTTTCATCGGTTTCCGGCTTGACCGCGCAGCCGAATATGAACGCTCTGTTGGCAACGCTGGAAGGGACCATTTGGGATCCTAAACTTGATATGCAGGGCTTACAGAAGCTGGCTAACTACTGGGAAACCTGCCGTACTTACTATGCTCCGTTCGAGTCTGAATTGCGTAGCGGAACCGCTCAGGTTTATCACCATGAAATTCCCGGTGGTCAGTATTCCAACTACAAACCGCAGGTTGAAGGTTTGGGTCTGGGCCACCGCTGGGAAGAGTGTAAAGAGATGTACCGCAAGGTCAACGACATGTTCGGCGACCTGGTCAAAGTCACTCCATCTTCGAAGATTGTCGGCGACATGGCGATGTTTATGATTCAGAACAATCTGGAGCCGGATGATGTTTACGAACGTGGTCACGATCTAGCTTTCCCTCAGGGGGTTGTTGATTTTTTCAAAGGGATGATTGGTCAGCCATATGGTGGTTTTCCAGAGAAGTTGCAGAAGATCATCCTTAAGGGGGAAGAGCCTCTAACTTGCCGTCCGGGGGAACTGCTCGAACCGGTAGATTTTGTCTTGAAAAAGGATGAACTGGAGAAAAAACTTGGACATAAAGTGCGTGAAGAGGATGTTCTTTCTGCGGTTCTGTATCCTGGTGTGTTTGAGGAATATGATCGTTTCCGTCAAGAATATAGCGATACGTCATTTTTACCGACCCCGGTCTTTTTCTATGGTCTGGACGTTGGAGATGAAGTCACCGTTGACATCGAAGCTGGTAAAACACTGATTGTGAAACTCAATGCGATCGGACGGGTGCGTGAGGATGGAACCCGTAATATCTACTTCGAACTCAATGGCGAGCCACGCTCTGCGACAGTCAAAGACGATTCGGTGGAAGCAGACGAGAGCGCCCATGTCAAGGCCGATCACGATAACGCTAAAGAAATCGGTGCGCCGATGCCGGGTAAGATCTTCAAACAGCTGGTGAACGCTGGTGATGCAGTGAAAGAAGGTGATGTGTTACTCGTGACCGAAGCGATGAAGATGGAAACAAATATTAAAGCCAAAAAACCCGGCGTGATTAAAGAAATGATTTTCGGTGAAGGGGATCAAATAGATCAGGGCGACTTACTGGTTGTTCTGGAGTAACTATTCAGCATAGCTGTTAGTAAACACAGGACTGTCCCCAGAGGCATCGGGGGCTGTCCCACTGTTACTTGATAGTTGCGTCCTGGATTAATCAGAGTTTCCTAGCTGTGAGAATTTAACTGCCGAGCCAATTTGGTTCGGCAGTTTTTTGTTGAGATATTCGATAATTTTTACGAGTGCATCAATTTGGCACAGGCTATCTTTTCAGCAGATAGCGTCCGACTTGTTCAGCGTGGTGGCAGGCAACCAAGTGTTCATTCCCTATTTCAACCAGATGGGGGTCCTGTTGTCTGCAGATCTCGTCTGCATAGGGGCAGCGGGGGTGAAAATAGCAGCCGCTGGGTGGATTGATAGGAGAGGGGATTTCACCACTTAAGGCAGCCGGGCGCGGATGACTGGGATCGGGAGTCGGCACCGCATTCAACAATGCTTCGGTGTAGGGATGGCTCGGTTTTTTATACAATTCCTTGGCACCGGTCAGTTCAACAATTTTACCCAGATACATCACCGCAATGCGATCACTGACGTGTTCTATGACAGCAAGATCGTGGGCAATAAATAAATAACTGAGATCGCGTTCCTTCTGAAATCCCTGCAGTAAATTCAATATTTGTGCCTGTACCGACAGGTCAAGCGCAGATACGGGTTCATCAGCAATAATCAGCTGCGGTTCAACCGCTAGTGCCCGGGCAATTCCGACTCTTTGTCTCTGCCCACCAGAAAATTCGTGAGGATATCGCTGTTCGTGTTCGGCAGTGAGGCCAACTTTTTCCAGCAGCTCTATGACCCGATCACGAACCTGTTTGACCGGAGTCAAACGATGGATCAGCAGTGGCTCGCTTAAAATTGATCCGACAGTCATACGCGGATTTAAGGATGAAAAGGGATCTTGAAATATCATCTGCATGCGGCGGCGATAGGGACGCATCTGCCTGGGGGAGAGGTGGGTCAATTCCTCTCCGGAAAAAAATACCTGCCCTGCATCTGGTTGGAGTAATTGTAGAATCAGTTTTCCAGTGGTTGATTTGCCACAACCCGATTCACCGACGAGTCCCAGGGTCTCTCCTTGTTTTAAACTGAATGAGAGGTTATCGACCGCAACCAGTTGACCGGCTGTGCGACCCAGAGCATCGGTCATGCGAAAACTCTTCCGCAGGTTTTTTACTTCAAGTAAAGACAAGGTTAATATCTCCAGCAGCGAACCCAATGGCCAGGTTCAATCTCTTTTAATTGGGGGAGCTGATGTCCACAGGGAGCGCAGGGGCCCGGGCAACGATCAAGAAATAGACAGCCATCAAGCTGTTTTCGTAAGTCCGGCAGCTGTCCGGGGATAGTCGGGAGACTGTGCTGTTGTCCAAGACGTGGAATGCATTCTAGTAGTCCTTGTGTGTAGGGATGTAAGGGGTTTTCAAAAACCCTTTTTACGCTTCCCGATTCAATAATCTGTCCTGCGTACATCACCACAATCTTGTCGGCATTGCTGGCAACAACTCCAAGATCATGGCTAATCAGGAGTGTCGTCATTTGTCGTTGCTGCTTTAACTCTAGTAATAAATCCATGATTTGAGCCTGAATTGTGACATCCAGTGCCGTAGTTGGTTCATCAGCAATCAACAGTTTCGGGTCACATGCCAAGGCCATGGCAATCATGACCCGCTGGCGTTGCCCGCCGGAAAGTTGGTGGGGATAATCTCGTAGCCTGCGCTTAGGATCAGAAATGCCGACTTGAGTTAGTAGCTCTGCTGCTTTCTCTAGCGCTTGCTGCGATGAGTGGCCCTGATGGAGGCGGAGAACTTCGGCAATCTGCTCCCCAATTCGCAGAACCGGATTGAGCGAGGTCATCGGTTCCTGAAAAATCATCGATATGTCATTACCACGTATACGCCGCATTTCCACGTCGGGCAGGCGCAGCAGATCATGGCCATCAAGAGAGATTTCACCTCCGACAATCCGTCCTGGTTCTGGCAGCAAGCGCAACAGGGAAAGGGCCGTCATCGTTTTTCCACAGCCAGATTCACCGACTAATGCCAGGGTTTCTCCCAGATTAATACTGAAGGATACGTCATCGACTGCTTTGATGATGCCAGTCCGGGTGAAAAAAAAGCTCTGCAGGTTTTTTACGACAAGGCGTGGTGGTGTGATCATATCTGAATGTGCTCTATTCTCGTTAGCGGTTATCTCATGTGTACAGGTTTGCGCATGAATGGTCAAGAGTTCTGAAATGTTAGAATAATTCATTACTTGTTTTTTAGAAAAATGCTGGATTCATTTACTGGAAAAGGAAATAATGGACACATGAAAATTAAACACGTTGATTTACATCTACATTCGACCTGTTCTGATGGTCTCTTCTCTCCAGAAGAGATTGTTGGTCTTGCGCAGAAAGCCGGACTCGTTGCTATTGCACTGGCAGACCATGACAATATTGACGGCATCAGCCGTTCCATGCTTGCTGGAGTTGAAGCCGATATTGAAGTTATCGCAGCGGTAGAACTCTCAAGTCAATGGCGTGAGTATACCGATATGCACTTGCTGGGATATGGGTTTGATTATCAGGATCCTTATCTGATTAGGGCTTTAGCCGAATTCCAGGAATTTCGAGCGACCCGGAATCGGCAGATTGTTGAACGGGTTAACCTGAAGTTAATAGATGAAAAGCGTCAGCCCATCGACCCGGACGCTGTCCGACAGTTGGCTGGGGGAACAATTGGGCGTCCACATATTGCCTTAGCCTTACGTCAGGCTGGCTATGCCAGCAATAATGAAGAAGCTTTTGTCCGCTATCTGGTGCCCTGTAATGTGCCGAAGCACTATTTCCCAGCTGACGAAGCGATCAGGTTGCTTCATGGTAGTGGTGGGATTGTTGTGCTGGCTCACCCGCCATATGTGACTCGTGATCGGCATAAACTTGAGGCTCTGGTCGCTGACTTGGTCAATTTAGGATTGGATGGCATCGAAGCTTATAATAATGGTTCTGGTTTAGAAGATACCGATTGGCTGATCAAACTGGCACGCCGACATGGCCTGGTTGTGACTGGCGGCTCAGATTTCCATGGGGATGACGGGTCGATTATTGAGGTTGGTAAGGGCGTCCGTGGTCTTCAGGTGCCTTATGGTTGCGTTGAAGAACTCAAAGTCGCCCTACAGAAACGCCAAGACTGTAGATGAGATAAACCAGTTACTTGTTCTTCCATACCGCTTGGCGTTTTTCCAGAAAGGCCAGCATCCCTTCTTTCTGATCCTCACTCGCAAAGCAGAGTCCAAAAAGGTCTGCTTCGTATGTGAAGGCTTTGTTGTTCTCTATTTACATTTCATTATCGACAGCTTCTTTAATGAATTGAATGGCAAGTTGTGGTTTTCCTGCATTTTTTTCTGCTAACAGGTGTGCTCTAGCCAGAAGTTCTTCATTTGCTACTATTTGGTTGACCAGTCCAATCTTCAGTGCCTCCTCGGCGGTCAGCATGTCTCCTGTGAAAATCAATTCCTTGACTTTAGCTTGACCACCCAAGCGTGCCAGTCGCTGTGTTCCGCCCCAACTAGGAATAATCCCAAGTTTGACTTCCGATTGTCCCAACTTGGCTCTGCATGCTGCACGGCGGATATCGCAGGCCATAGTCAATTCGCAGCCACCACCGAGGGCATAACCGTTCAGAGCAGCGATGAAAATCTTATTGCCAAACTCAATATCATGGAACAGCTGTTGCGCTTACAGGGCATCCTGCCTTGCTTCCATCGGCCCGAGAGTCTGCATAGTGGAGATGCAACCAAGGCTTTATCCTCAGCACCGGTCAAAATAACAACCTTAACCTTGTGTTCATGTTGCAGCTTTTTAACCAGCAGTGACATTTTTCCTGTGTCTTGGAGCTGAGAGAGTTTAATGCTTTCGGTCTATTTATGGTCAATATGGATATCATTGCATATCTCAAGGAGTAGCCTGGTGTATATCATCGTGTTTCCTTTGTTTCTGATGTTTATTGGACCGTTGAAGCCGAGCGCTTGATTTTAGTCCCGATTGATATGAAACAGAACAGTAATCCGATTTTAGGAGGTTAGTGATTGACTGATAAAAGGATCCAGCGTATAAGTGACAATAGATTATTTTAATGTACTTTTTGTAAATATTTTCTCCATAGTTCAGTATATCTTTTGCAAGTATGGTGTTTAATGATGAACATAAAACGACCACATCTTTTGCTA
>JASJGU010000016.1:0-2678 GCA_033791385.1 Desulfuromusa sp. | reverse complement strand
CCCATGCATATAATCACAACCCTGGGAATAGCCGTAGCCCTGGCCATGGACGCTTTTGCCGTAGCCATTGCCACTGGCGTCAACCTCAAGCAGGTAAGTGCTCGACAGACGTTCCGGCTTTCCTGGCATTTCGGCCTCCTTCAGGCTCTGATGCCGATCATCGGCTGGGGGCTTGGTAGCTCATCCAAGATTATGTGGCTGCCTATGCCCATTGGGTCGCGTTCATTATGTTGGCTCTGGTCGGTTCCAATATCTAATGAGCCGTTGTTTTCCGTCCCCGCCTCTGACCATGAACTCGAGGATATATATAAATTGTTACTTTTTTCATCGGACAACCGATAAAAAAAGCACCAAGGGATTGTTTCTTCTTCTTGACAGTGTTAACCATATTAGGAGGTTGTCTGAGAATAGGATTTTTCTCAAATCGAGACATTTACTCCGGCTCATATCATGCTTTTTCTTTATATGAACGTTGTCAGAGTAATAGGTTGAAACGAGCCTTGTCCTGCACCGCTTGAAAAAGCTCTAATAACACTGCTTATCGTTTTCAGACTGCAATGAGTATTTGATAAGGAATTTCCAGATTTCAAATAGTATGCAGTACGTCTCGTACAAATCGAATCATACCATTCGGTTTGCCATATATGTATATCAGTCACGGGAGAAAAATGAATATCGCGAAAAATCTAATTGAGACGGCAAGACCACTGAGTAAAGGATGCATTATTGCTGATGTACGCGTGGGACTTGGGTACACCATCGTTGAAGTAAGCGATGGTAGTGCCGGTTTAGCTTGGACCCCGGATAAGCAACAGTCCGGATCCTGCACCCATCTTCGTCAGGCCGGAGGCTTGGTCGGTATGGAAGCGGGTGAACTGCTGAGCTGGCTGGACAGTGAAAGCTTTCAGGAAAGGGCGATTGGTCTTGCAACATTCAATGCTTTAAACAGTAAAGTTGAGCGAAAGTTGTTTGATGAAGAATCGATTTCACTGCTCGGCATAAAAAGCACCGATCATGTTGTTATGGTGGGCTATTTTGCGCCACTTATCAATAAAATCAAAGTAACCGGGTGTCAATTATCCATCGTCGAGCTTAATAGTGATAAACCCGGAGTCATTGCCGTTGGGCCGGGTTTGGCAGCTCTTGGCGCATGCGATGTGGCAATTATCACTTCCACCAGCATTATCAATAAGAGTATCGGCGGGCTGTTGGCAGCGCTTACCGGACAACGGGCTGCGGTCATGCTCGGCCCCTCCACGCCGGTATGTCCTGAAGCTTTTGCCGGTACCGGAATCACGCAACTGAGTGGGGCATATGTCTTTGATGTTGCCAAAGCAAAAGAAATTGTTTCCCAGGGCGGAGGGACCATGCTGTTGAAAAAAACGATGCGATTCGCTTCGGCTGAGGTCTAATTGCAGTTGTAGAAAACGGTATTAGATTTGATAGGTTAGAATTGGAAGCAATCGAATAACCGATAATCATGCCCTGTATTCTGCGATTGATTGACAATTTTCTGTCGATCATTCAGGAGGTGGTGGAAAAATGGACCAGGGTTTAGTTTTCAAAAATGAAACTATCATAGCCCAATTTATTTCTCAGGAAGGAATTGAGGTGGAACGGATAATTGAGATCCGCACTAATCCAATCACCTTTCGTACCAGCAGAGTCAAGTCACCAAGGTGAGAAGGAAAAGAGGACAGAAACTTTTCCGAACCCACCTCCGGACGCCGACTTAAAAGTTCAATGTCCCTTCTGTACTCATTAGGTTATGGTGAAGACCCCGCAATGTATTGAAAAAAATAGCACCATCCGACAGGCTTGTCCGAGGGACGTCTCTTCTTTTTCCGAATCTATTTCCTTACGGCCGATATTCCGGGGTCAGCCTGTTCGACGACACCCATTTTGCTGAGATTGGTATGGCATCTGTCGACTCTTATCGTAACAGTTTTTTAAACTCAGCGGAATATCTTCGTCGAATCCGGAGCTTTGACCCGAAGGCCGTTTTTATGGCCATAACGCAGAATCATTTGCCTTCGACAGGAGGATCTCTTCTTCACCTCACAAAATGTTCCTATTATGCTGCGTATTTATTTGTAATCAATTATGATTTTTCTCGTATTGGAGCTTTTTTTTAGTGTGCACATTTGCTGTAATTTTTGGCAGTACTCTAGGTAGGGTGGTGGCTGTTTTTTCTAATATTTCCCTGCGGGTTTCAGTCGGTGACGGGATGTTTTGGAGTGTAGCATCACCTCGCTTGATTTCTTGCATTCGAATAGCTTTAAGTTCATCGATTGCTTCCTCGACGGTAATCTCCTTATCAGCTATTGCAGTTTCCAATTCTCTTTGTAAAAGAAGTGCGAGCATAACTACAAACACATGCCATGGTACTTGCCGAAAGATTTTAAGGGGTTAAAAAGAGAAAGGCCCGTAACTAATTAAAGTTACGGGCCTTTATATAAATGGTGCCGAAGGCGAGATTCGAACTCGCACGACCGTGGGCCACTGCCCCCTCAAGACAGCGTGTCTACCAGTTCCACCACTTCGGCACTATAAAAAAACTCGTTATTGCGTTTTCTGCTCCTCCTGAACCGGCTTGCTTTCCCGCATTGCGGCCGCAGATTCTGATTCAGCAGGGACCACCAGTTGCGCTTCCGGTTGAACCGTACTCTCAACGGCAG
>JASJGU010000015.1:0-2872 GCA_033791385.1 Desulfuromusa sp. | reverse complement strand
CATCGAGGTGGGGTGTCTGAATCTCGCCTCCAAAACTTCCGATATCCGTGTAGCCCATATCATCACCCATAATGAGCAGGATATTCGGTCTTTTGTCGGCAGCTTCAGCTTGTGAAATGCTGGAAACTACCCATACTAATGCCAAGGTCGCTATGAGTGAAAGCTTGTATGGTTGCATCATTGGCTCTCCTTTCTGTTGCGCAGCTAACTTATTATTATGCAGCTATCTGCTTTTGGGGACGATTTAGTTATTTGAGGTTTTCCGCATTTTGATAGGACTGTTTAAGTATGAACAAAACAAGTAGATTATCAATGTGTTATTTGATTTCAACAAAATGGGTTGGTCCACTTAAAGCGGCTTTTGCGGGTTATTATCACGGTTATGTCGCCAGCGCCTTTTTCGCAGTTTCAGTTATCATTAAAATTAGGCGTCATTTTTTAGCTTTTTCTCAAATTGCTCTATAGCAGACTACTTGCCAGTAGCTGGCACTGGCACATAAAAAGGCTGAGCACACCATGTGGTGGTCATCCGGAAAGCCAGTTCGGTGCAGATTACCTCAGAAAAAATCATCTATCACAGAAATTCGCTGAACTAAGATACATTGAGAATATCCAATTTCCGTTAATATTTCAGATATCATACAATTATTTTTGTCCTAATTTATAAACAATGTCTGCGATTTATCTATAACCTCGAAATAGGTTCTTTACTTATGAATTGATGGACGTCCCGCCTGATTCTGGTTATATTATTTATTTCGACTATGTTTTGTATTTTACGGCGATAGATTATACTGCCCGTTGTCTGACAGGCCGCCGGTTGAACCGTTGAACGAAAAACTTCCCCAGGGATTATAACCAATCCGTTATCAGCACGCCAAAGCCAAGGCTGTTGGAATATTGATCGTAATCGATCAGGGATTCTCCATAACCGCTGAACCACTGAATATATCCCTTTAAAAATCGATACTTCCAGAGTGGAAAACTCCAGGCTGCTTCAACGGCGCCCTTTTCAAAACCCGATTCTATATTGTTGCGCAGCATGAGACTGAAGGTATTGTTTTGCCATTTGTAGGATGTACGCAGTTCACCATGTCCCAAATAATCGGTGATGTCCGGATTGTCGTCATCATCACTGGACTCATTGATCCGGATCCATGGTTTAATACCGAGAGCCCAATTACCTCGGTCAAATATGAAGTTTGCATAAATCCGGTTCCAACTTCTGGACAATTCCCCGCCACGGCCATTGGATTGATGCACTAAACCCAGAGCGTTGATTTTATTTCTAAGACCGAACAATTTCCACTCATGGCGGGTTTGCAGCCATATTTCCGGCTCATGATTGGTTTCCCGGAACGGGGCTGAGTTGCTGTTATAGATTTGCCAGAAGGAGCGATTGGTGTATGCGGCGTAAATATCCAGTTTCTTTTCAAACAGGTTCACCAACAACGGGATTTTGAGACTGATCTGAAATTTTGCTTCGGTATCATCCAGTTCCAGGGCTGGATCATCAAACTGTTCTTTGAAGGGCTCTGCATTTATACCGCTAAAATTGTGTGAGGCAATCAGAAGGTAGTTTGGTTTATGGGCCATTAACGTAAAAGGTTCGAGAACATTTCGGTCATCGGTGGCCAGCCTTCGGTCAAGTGCATCAGCCATGTCATCGTCTGCAACTTTCTTTTCGTCAACCTCCATTCCGGCTGTCGCATTTATTTTTTCAAGGCACTGTTTTCTTGCTTCGCCCATTGTGATCTCGTCGCCGGCCTGCTCCTGAAATTCCAGCAGGCAGCGCTGAAGGTCGGTCAACTCCTTTGAAAAACCCAGCTGTGGCAAGTGTAGAGAAAGGATCAGTAATAAAAGCAACCCCTTCCCGAGAATCTTTTTGTCTGAAGTTTGATTCGTCGATTCTCTGTAAAAAAGCTTAATGAGCCGCAAGTCTTTCATATTACCTTCCTTCTTATTGGGTGTGATCCCTACATCATATCCGGACTATCGTTGGGTTGTCAGATAGAAGTTAAGGATTCGATTTGCCAAAAAATGGATCGAAAGCCATTCAAAGGACACATCAATATATTGTGGTCAGACAGTCTGGGATGTGGATACAGATACCATTCCAGTTTCTTTAGATATCAAATAATTCTTGAGCGTTGTGATGTATTGAGAGTGTCTGAAAAGAACCACTGTTGTCAAAATCTGAGATAGCCAAACCTTACACCAGCAACGCCCCAGGTAATCCCCATGGCGGTTCGTCTGGCTATTTATTAGCCAGAACTTCAGTTTGTTCAAAACATGCCGATATGTTCCAGTAGAGGGCGGGATTTCAACACTAATAAAATAATGACCATTTTACATACTGGAAATCACCATCCCTCTAATAGGCAAGACCATCGCACCCGGTCTTGCCTATCTATTTTACCCGGCCTGAGCCGGGCTTGTGGTTGGTTGGAGTCATCCAAGAAATCTGTGTCCAATTTCCCCCTGTGATGACAAAATGAAAGTCAACTAATCATTGGAGAGCGGCAACCACCAGATGCAGTGGTCGCCACATTTTTTGTCTGGATGGTCATTCATAGTAGAACGCTATTGATTTTTAAGGTTCAAGAAAAATGGTAAACCTAAGCAAAATAGTGTCGGTGATTGGGCCAAACTTTGTCATGCATCTCTAACTTGGAAGATTTCGTTTTTTATCTTGCCTTGCTTCATCGGTCCGAACCGTTACCATGCGATTGTATTGCGTCCATCAGATCGTTTGCTTAACACGGCTGGTACAAAGCCTGCTGCATATTGGCTGTGGAACCACTTATCGCTGACAGCTACAGCCAGCACAACCCCCGAACAGCGATTATTACTGCTGCACACAGAATCGTTT
>JASJGU010000014.1:0-3388 GCA_033791385.1 Desulfuromusa sp. | reverse complement strand
CGCTGAGTTTGATTACCAGCATCCACTGTACGATTTCGATTCACTGGCGACCCAGGCGGAACTGCCGAACTTGAATGGCCAGCGTAACAGCTGGTTCTGCGGTAGCTACTTCGGCTATGGCTTCCATGAGGACGCTGTCCGTTCTGCGGTCGCAGTTGCCGAGGGTTTAGGAGGAGAGCTGTGAGATCACTGATTTATCAGGGGGAAGTCAAACATGCCCGGATGTCGCCGGTGCAGCATAACTTTCGTTATCCGGTTTACTTCTATGCTTTTGATCTGAATGAGTTGCCCGAGCTGGCTCGCAGTAACCCGCTGTTTGGCTACAACCAGCTGCGGCCGGTAGCGATCCACGATAAAGATTATCTGCGCATCGGCGACGAACCGATCCGCGAAAAACTGGAACAGATGCTTCGCGAACAGGGAATTAGCGCTGCCGTTGGCAAGGTCATGCTGGTGACCTCCGCTAGATACTTCAACTATATCTTCAACCCGGTCAGTTTTTTCTACTGTTATACGTCGTCGGGAGAGCTTCTCTGCATCATCGCGCAGGTTAATAATACTTTTGGTGAAATGCACCTCTATCTGTTGACAAAACCTGAGGCCGAAGCTGCTGATGGTCGACTGGTCTACTTAAACCCCAAACAGTTTCATGTTTCGCCCTTTTTCACCCGTGAAGGGCACTACGAATTTTTACTGACCGAAGCGGAGGGCGCTCTCGATAATCAGATCAATTTTTATCAGAATGAGACGTTGGTCATTATTGCCCGGTTACAAGGGCAAGCCGAGTCGCTGACCACTGGCAACTTATTGCGAACCATTATCAAACATCCGTTGAGTGCAACCCTGACTATGCCACGTATCCTTTGGCAAGCGGCCAAACTCTACTGGCAAAGGAGGCTCCCCGTGTATATTAAGCCGGTTCCTGATCACGCTATGACGGTCCGCCCCGTTGCCCCGAATATGCTCGACCGACTGGGGATGATTCTTTGTTTCAAATTTCTTTCCCGCCTGTCTCAGGGGGACCTGCGCGTCAGCTTGCCCGATGGCAGTCACTATCAGTTTGGGACTGTCGGTCAGCAGCCTACTCAGCAGCTAAGCATCCGCGAATATCGTTTTTTCCGCCGAGTGATGTTCAGTGGAGAGATCGGCTTTGGTGAAGCCTATACTGACGGAGACTGGACGACCGATGATCTTCCGGGACTGTTGACGCTGCTGGCGAACAACGAAGCGTTGGTTGACGACCGCAAGCTTTTCACCGCAGTGCTTGGTCGCTGGGTCAATTATCTGCGTCACCAGCTGCGTGCGAACACCATTAAGGGCAGTTCGCGCAACATCCGCGAACACTATGATCTGAGCAACGAATTCTTTGCCACATTCCTTGACGCGAGCATGACCTACTCCTCGGCCCTGTTTAAGTCAGAGACGGATGATTTACCGCAGGCACAAATCAACAAGATTCAGGCGATCATTGATAAAGCCGGTATTAGTAAGGACGATCATGTGCTGGAAATCGGTTGCGGCTGGGGCAGTTTTGCGATTCAGGTCGTACAGCAGACCGGCTGCCGTGTCACCGGGATCACCCTGTCACATGAGCAGCTGGCTCTGGCACAGCAGCGGGTACGGGAAGCCGGCCTGGAAAACTGTATTGATCTACAACTATGCGACTACCGAAATATTGAGGGGCAGTTTTCGAAGATCGTGTCTATCGAGATGTTGGAAGCCGTTGGTCATGCAGGGTTAGAGCCTTTCTTTGCCGCTTGTGACAAAGCCCTGCAACCTGGTGGCAAAGCGGTTATACAGGTTATTACCATTCCAGACAATAAATACAATGCCTATCGCTACAGCTCAGACTGGATTCGTAAGCATATTTTTCCCGGCGGACATCTACCATCAGTCGGCATCCTCGCCAAAGCGATTGCTGGCGGAAGCAAACTGAAAATTAACAGTTTGGAACAGTACGGGCTCGATTATGCAAAGACCCTCGATATCTGGCGGCAGACACTACTGGAGAAACGACAGGAGATCTTTGCTCTCGGCTATGACGAAAATTTCCTGCGTAAATGGGATTTTTACTTCTCTTACTGTCAAGCCGGCTTTGATGCGCAAATCATCGACCTGGCACAAGTGGTTGTACAAAAACCAGAAACCTACTGAGTGGAGTGTTCATGCTGCCAACAACGCTGAGTAAAATCATTAATGCTGTAATCTACCAGATTGGCTGGTTCAGCTGCGTACTCGGTGCGGCATGGGGCCATCCGACTATCGGTTCGTTTCTAGCCCTACTATTAATCGCAGTCCACCTGTATTTGGCCGATTCACCCAAAACAGAAACCCAATTGCTTCTTTGCACATGTCTACTTGGAGTGTGTCTCGACAGCATCCAGCAAGCTCTTGGTGTTTTCAGCTTCAAAATTGAATCCGATTGGCCGCTCTGGATACCTCTTTGGATTTTTGTCATCTGGGCACAATTCGCCACCATGCTCCATTACGCTTTATACTGGCTTTCCGGCCGCTATTTTTTAGCTTCTTTTTTTGGTCTGATCGGCGGTCCGCTTGCTTATTGGGGTGGGGTCAGGTTGGGAGCTGCCGAGTTCGGCGAAAATATAGTTTTCAGTATTATCAGCCTCGCTTTTGTCTGGGCGTTAGTGACCCCATTACTTTTCTGGATCAGTTCCAAGCTAAACCCTACTGAAGGCCGTTACTTGAGTTTTTTTCGGAACACTCGTGAGGACGAATGATGAAAAATAAATCGATGACTGTAAAAACTTACTGGACCTTTATTCTCTTACTATCTCTAGTTGCCAATGTACAAGCCATGGAGATAAAAGGGATCAGCTTTGCCGATCGCCACCCTGTTGGCCAAACCGAATTGACCTTGACCGGTGCCGCGGTACTGAAGTGGGGAATGCTGTTCGATGTCTATGCGGGAGCTTTTTACCTTCCACATGGAGTTTCTGGGGCTGAGTGGACAAGCAATATACCAAAGCGACTGGAACTGTCCTATTTTCGCAACTTTAAAGCTGAGGATTTTGCCTCTTCTTCCGATAATCTCTTGCGTGAGAACCTTGCTACAGAAGATTATCAATCCCTTGCTGGACGGCTGCAGTTATTCTATGGCCTTTTCCGGGATGTCAAACCAGGCGACCGATACAGCCTTACCTATGAGCCCGCAACAGGTACCGAATTACGACTCAATGATAAATTATTAGGGATGGCTCCAGGTGCTGATTTTGCAGTTGCATATTTTGGACTCTGGCTAGGGTCGAAACCGATCAATAAGGGTTTTCGCGATCGCCTGTTGGGAAAAGACTCCTGAATTGAATATTTATTGTAACCACCAGAGATCCATTCTTTGAGTTACTCAACATATTTGCCAGAATACCTTTTG
>JASJGU010000013.1:0-3151 GCA_033791385.1 Desulfuromusa sp. | reverse complement strand
GCTTGCTGTTTTCCAAAAACTTGACCAGAACAACCAGATGCTCTGGTTAGGTTTTGCCGCGTCCGAAAACGATCTACTGGGCCAGATAGATAAAGAGATCTATATGGTCGATTTTATCGACTTGAGTATTGCCGTGGCTGGGGCGCTGTTAATCCTCCTGTTTATGGCCAAACGCGGTCTTTTGCGTCAATCGGTTAGCTCACAGCCTGAACCGCTTATCCGCTTGCGCGAATACATTAGTGGAGGTGAAGGCCCCAAGGTAGAGTTCAAATCGACGATTCGGACCAATCTGCAGACAGGTAAGCGGGGGAAAGAGATAGAGTTTGCCTGGCTAAAAGCGGTTACGGCATTTCTCAACTCCGACGGCGGTACCCTGCTGCTTGGTGTTGCTGACTCTGGAGAAATTTGCGGCATTGGGGCCGATGAATTTGAAAATAATGACCGCTGTCTGCTCCATGTCAAAAACCTTCTGAATCAGCATATAGGCGCTGAATTTTCCAGCTATATCTTCACCACGATATTGGACTGTAGTGAGGGCTCGGCGGTTATGCTTGAGTGCCGTCCTGCAGGTGCTGCTGTTTTTTTGAAAATCGGTAAAAACGAGGAGTTTTATGTGCGTTCCGGCCCATCATCCACCAAACTGAGCCCCAGCCAAACTTTAAGCTATATGGCCGAAAAAAAGAGCTGAACACAGAAGTCCCTTACACAATAGATGTCAAATGTTTCCCCCGTTATATTATTTTAATAGCGGGGGATTTTTTTGTGCCAATTGATTTGTTCTATTGCAGCGCTTAACCTTATTAAGGTTGCAATTGAATTAAAATTAAAGGGACGAAAAAGATCAGGTCCTTTTTTGAAAAAAAATATCAACCCATAAGGAAAAACTATGAAAATGTTACAAGAATATTTCGAAAGCACCAAAGGAATCGGTGTCCTGGCTACTGCAGATAGCAACGGGAAAGTGGATGCTGCTATTTACTCGCACCCGCATTTTCTTGAGGAAGGTACCTTAGCCTTTATTATGCGCGATCGACTGACTCACCATAACCTTCAGTCCAATTCCTCCGCAACGTTCCTCTTTGTGGAAGAAGGCGCTGGTTACAAAGGTAAGAGGTTGTTTTTAACTAAAGCACGGGAAGAGAAAAATCCGGAACTGATTAGCAAGATAAAGCGGCGCAAATATACTGACGACAATAAAGAGCCAACATTTCTGGTCTATTTCAAAATCGACAAGGAACTCCCACTCATCGGTGGGCAGTTGTAAGAGTTTGTGACCGGAGAATAAATATGATTGTGTCAATAAATTTTATTCTCCGGTTTCCTGCCTAACGACAAGACAAAAACCAGCTTCTTTTCCTTCGTTGTCTTACCTCACAAGGGAGTACTCTTCTTAGTGCCCCTTGACGGGTATTAGCTTAAATCATTGTCAATATAACGCTGGACATACCGCTGAGCGCTGATATTCGATTTAACGACCCAAACTACAAAAAAAAGTGCCAGACTAATAGTCAGAGGCATCGCTTTTGGCAGCAGTAAAATCAACGGCACAAGCAGAACGAGCCCTATACCTAAAAATTTAAGACCGCGTTTTTTAGACATTTTGATAAACTCTTGAGCTGCTTTCGGCGTATCTATACCACTGCTGCGCATGGTGTCACGCATCGACTCATAACCAATTTGATGCCGACTTTCCAAACGACCAAAGGGGTCATTGAGCTTCATAGGATAACCTTTCTGAGAAACTGGTGAAAATTTCAATTTGAGATGGTTAAGTAGATAAGCGAAGACTTCGGATGAAGAGTTTTTACAACACCATCAAAGAATGATATGCGGAAGATATCTGCTCATATCCTGAGTAATTGGCCCGGAGTCTTCTCGCACAGAGATTCCTGCGGCTTCAGCATCGACCAGCCAGCTGCCTATCAGCGTATAATGTTCACCAAATTTGGGAAGCATATAGGTGGCTTGATAGATGAAACCTTCCGAACCATAAGGGCCAGACGATGCGGCGACTTCTGCTTTATTTCGAGTGATCGAAATATTTGAGCCTTCACGGGAAAACAATGGTTTTTTCACCATGGAATCATAGTCAGCTGCCAAATGAAGTTCATCCTCAAAAAATGCCGGCAGTAGATTGGGATGATTGGGAAACATCTTCCAGAGCATCGGCAGCAATGCCTTATTCGAGATGATGCTTTTCCAGGGAGGCTCAAGCCAGCGAATGTTATTTTTACCCAGAAATTCACCATACTCTTCCTCAAACATGAATTCCCAGGGGTAGAGCTTGAACATCCAGGAAACAACCTGGTTAGTTAAATCGCTAAAATTGCCGTTCTTGTCACGACCGATATCCTCTACATAGACAAAATGGCTATCAATCCCTGCAGCCCTGGCACAGTCTTCAAGATATTGGACGGTTCCGCGATCTTCTTCAGTATCTTTGCAACAGGCAAAATGCAGCTGACGATCAGGTGTTAGAACCTGCAGGTCCTTGAAGCGATTTACCAGTTTTTCCTGGAGGCTGTTAAATTGATCTGCATGCCTTGGCAAAACACCAGAATCGACATTATCCTTAAGCCACAGCCACTGCCAGAAGCCCGTTTCATACACACTGGTGGGGGTATCCGCATTGTTTTCGTAGAGCTTCGCAGGGCCATTGCCCGAGTAAGCGAAATCCAGGCGGGAGTAGAGGGCGGGATCACCGTTACGCCACGAATTTCTGACAAAATCCCATTGACTTTCAGGAATACAGAATCTGCGCATAAGTTGGTCATCGGCGACGACCTTCTCAACCACAGCCAGGCACATTTGATGAACGTCCTCGGTTGGGGTTTCAATATCATTTTCAATTTGCTGCAGAGAAAATTGATAATAGGCCCGCTCATCCCAGTAACGCTCTCCATACATAGAATGAAACTTAAAGCCGAACTCATCGGCTTTTGCTTCCCAGTTTGGTCGTTCTTTGAGAGGTATACGCAGCATTGGATTAACCTCCCCAGCCTCCGGACTTTGATTTACCCCAGCTGGATTTAGCTGAGGCCATAGCTCCAAAGCCGCCACGTGAAACTGTTCTGGTAACTGAGGGCTTGCTTTTCATGGTGGACTTGTTGACGCGGTAAGACTTCTGCCCTGCTTTGCCAATTACAGTACC
>JASJGU010000012.1:0-4509 GCA_033791385.1 Desulfuromusa sp. | reverse complement strand
CTTGAAAGAGCACATGAATTTTCCGACCAGTGTAGCTATCGATAGCCACGGCACCCTCTACTTGTCAGACCAGTACGGCAGTGGTTTGGCACTGGTCGGGCGGGATGGTTCGTTCCAGGGGCGTAAGTTTGGAATGGGATGGGAGGATGGACAATTCTACTACCCTGCTCAGATCTGCATCAATGAACAGGACACTTTAGTTGTCGCCGACCGGAATAATAGCCGGGTTCAGGTATTTAGTCTTCTAGAAGAGTGACATTAAGGTCTCGTTTTCTGCAGGTTTATAGGAAAGTGACTAGGGTGCTAGTATGTTGACCCATCGACTTAAGTCCGTAACCAGGGTTCGTAACGGAGTTGTTTTTGTATAGATTCTGGTTCATTTTTGTTCTGTTCTTTGTCTCGGGGGCCAGCGGCTTGATTTATCAAGTTGTCTGGTCGCGAATGATGGCACTGACCTTTGGCCGAAGTGTGCTGGCCGTCGGAATCGTTCTGGCGGTCTTCATGGCGGGCTTGGCTCTTGGTGGTTATTTATTAGGTAAGGTTTCAGATAAAAGTAAGAACCCTCTTCGGCTTTATGCAATTTATGAGCTTGGGATTGGATTTACTGCTCTTATCGCTTCTTTTCTATTGATGCGCATGGCGCCGTTTTATGTCTGGCTACATTCCACATTTGGAGATTCTTCTTTAGCACTGACCACCGCACGGTTCCTGATAGCCTTCCTGATTCTTATCGTACCAACTCTCTTGATGGGAGCAACACTGCCGATTCTGTCTCGAGTGGTTATCAGGCGATTGGAGTTGGTTGGTCACGAATTGGGCAAACTCTATGCGATTAATACGCTAGGGGCTGTCGCTGGGACCATTGCCGCAGGCTTCTTTCTTATCAGCCGGTTCGGTTTGTATGGTGCAATCTATATTGCCGTTGCAGGAAATCTGGCGGTTGGCCTGTTGGCCTGGATTGCATCAACACGCCATGGATTGTCAGAAGTTGAAAGTATTGACCACCCACCGGAGGAAACTGTTTCTGTCGTTTGTTCTGACGATAACCTTAGCCGACCGGTTTCCATCCTGCTGCTGTTTATCTTTGCAATGTCAGGGCTCGCATCCTTTTCGTACGAAATTTTCTGGACCCGTTCACTGGTTTTTATCCTTGGCAACACAACCTACGCATTTACCCTGATGCTCACGGCGTTTCTCTCTGGCATCGCCCTCGGTGGATATGGCATCCGATTTGTTGCAGACAAGGTAAAAAGTCGACTGCAGCTGTTTGCCATTATCGAGATAATGATTGGTTTGTTGTCTGCAGCATCACTGCCACTGCTCTTTTACATCTTGGAATCTGAGTCGATTCAATCGTTCGTATCCAGCATGTCTAGTCAGCTCGGGTTCCTCGTGCTGTCGGAATCGCTGGTGGCACTTATTATTATGCTGCTGCCAGCAACCCTGATTGGTGCAACACTGCCACTAATGGGGCGAATTTTTGTAAGTGATCTACGACACACAGGAACGACGGTGGGCAAGGTTTATGCCGTTAACACCCTGGGAAATGTCGTCGGGGCGCTGCTGCCGGGACTTCTGATTCTGCCTCTCATGGGAATTCAGAGAGGGATCCTCCTTATGGCATGCCTCAATGTGTGCCTGGGGAGCATGATTCTGATCTGGCGCTGGAAAAAAAGCATGGTTTTGGCGATTGCTCCAGCAGGGGTCTTTTTGCTGTTTCCCATCCTGCTGGTCGATATGCCAATCTCTTTTCAGTTCCCAGCGGCGACACAGACGTCGAAGGATGCCGTACTCTTTTATGAGGAAGGTGGACTCGTCACCACGAAAGTCTGGAGCGTGGCCAACTCCGGTAAAAAAATAATCAGTGTTGATGGCGTCAATATTGGCGGCACAAACGATGTTGACTATAAGCAACAGATACTTGCTCATTTACCCAAATTACTTCTAAAGTCTTACCAGTCGGAGCTGTCGATCGGTCTCGGTTCAGGGATTCTCATCGGCGAAAGTGCTCAACATCAACAGTTACAGAAAATTGTCTGTGCAGAAATCTCGCCCAGCGTTGTCAGGGGAGCAGGGTATTTCACAAAAGAAAATCATGACATCCTTAACAATGCCCGTGCCGAGATCGTTGTCGATGACATTGGGCATTTTCTGCAAACGACGCAAGGTAAATACGATATCATCTCTGCTGACGGTAAAACCGATGAAAAATATTCCAGCAACGCCTTCTCGTACTCGCAAAATTATTATAAGCTTCTCCGGCAGCACCTGGCTCCTGGCGGTTTGGTTATCCAATGGATACCAACCGCTCTGCCGTCATCCCAGTACAATCTAGTGTTGAGAACTTTCCTCGATTCTTTTCCGCACGTTACCCACTGGTATTTTCCACCTGTTGGCAGATTTACCATGTCCAACACTTTTCTGATTGGCTCCAATAAACCAGTCGACATTGATCCGGGATGGGTGGAGCAAGCCCTGACTGCTGATCCTTTTGCCTTCCATGGTATTCGTAAATATGGTTTAAAGACTGCAGAGGACGTTCTGGCTCATTTTATTGCTGGAGAAGAAACGCTGCGGCGGATGGTTTCCAAGGGGCCGATCAACAGTGTTGAAAGACCCTATTATGAGTTTTATTCTCCGAGTGATTACAGCGGAGAACTCCGTGATAGAGCTTTGGGAAACCACGCACTGTTCATGTCGATTCGCGGCCAGGACTTTGAACAATTCATTCTGAAAGAACTACCTGTTCAGGAGAGGAATCGTCTGCAGACTGCTTTCCGGGCTGAAGGAATTTTTCTGCAGGGACATGGATCGCAATTGAGAAATGAACCGTACACGATAGCCCTTAAAAATTTCAACCAGGCCGTCAATCTGGCCCCCTGGAGTGAGGTTTTGAGAAGTCAGATCGTTGCGTACCTCAATGAAAGGTTCAGAACATATTACTCCAGAGGTGACTACACCAATGCCCTTGCTTTTCTCCGCCTAGCGGTTGATATCTATCCGGAAACCGCAGAGGTTCATGAGGATTATGGGATGATGCTTCGCTTGACCGATCAAACCGAAGCCGCTGTTTTGGAACTTCAACGGGCTCTGGAGTTAAATCCCGATCTCGTGTTTGCCCGTCGAACTCTGGGGGATGTTTACGCATCGAGAGGTGAGAGCAGCATTGCTTTGGAGCATTGGCGCAAAGCTCTCTACTCCGACCCCGATGATATCGGAACTCTTGCCACTCTGGGGGTTCATCTTGCTCAGGACGGGCTTGTTTCAGAGGGGAAGAACTATCTTCAGAAGGCATACCGGTTGGCGCGTGGAAATCCTGAGGTCATAAACGGATATGCATTGGTGCTGTATCTTGCTGGTGATTTTTCTAGCGCACGTCAGATTGTACAGGCCGGGGGGCGGTACTATGAGGGTAACCCCTCGTTTGAGGGTATACGTGAAAAGATACTGGATGGAAGCCAGTAGGTTTATCCGACGGGTTGGGTCACCGCTAGATGTTTTTAGCCCCCTGCTGGACGAGGTTTATCAATTTAAAGAAGGAGTCCAACAGCTGCTTGCGGGTCTTAGATGATGACGACTAAATATCAAAAAATCATGCGTGTTTGTCAGGTAGCAGGAGGCTTCATGCTGTTGGCTGGCCTCTTGTTTGCGGCCCGCAATCAAACGGAGAGCGCCGCTGTCAGTGAAGAATGCATCCGCTGCCATGTCTCTGTCTATCAGCAGGGAACGGAAAATAGCCAGGTACATATGCCTTTTTGGGAACGACAGTGCGTTGTCTGTCACTTGGCGGAAGGGTCAGCCTGGTCTGCTGTGAGTAGCATGGCTGCTGATAAAACGATTACCGGGACGGTTACCAACCAGGAAGAACTGTGGCGCAAACTTCAAACCTACTCAGCGTCTGCAGGCCCCGTTTTTGACCAGCTGATCGATATTCCTTCACTTGCCATGAACACTGCTTACAGGTTTCAGATTGTCACCAGTCCGCAGGCAAAGAATGCCGGGGGAGAAATCCACAAGAGTCTCTGGCTGGGCTTGCAGCCAAATGAAATGGCCGATCAGAGCAGCGCCAAGCAGTTTGAATTAAGTAGCGGATTATCAACATCGATTGGCACCTTTGTCAAAGCGGCCACCTTATCCCGCAATGGGAACAGGATCATAATTGCCTGGCAGACGACCCAACCGCTCTACGGCTGGATTGAGCTGCAGGAGTTGGAGGGGCTTAGCCTTGCGGAGCTGACTCCAGACACGACGAGTTTCAGCGCACTGAGTGAAAATCAGAATCAACATCCAACCCTAAGAGACCCCGAAGATCTGGCCATTAATGCCTGCTATCAGTGCCACCCGAAATCAACCCTGGGAACTTCGCATCCGGTGCGTCTTTATGGTGGGAAGGATGTACGGATCCCTGATGATCTACCTACGGTGGAAGGGATGCTCACCTGCGTTACCTGCCATAATCCGCACGGTTCAGCAGGAAAAATGCTGGTTCGTGAGACGATAAAGACCAAA
>JASJGU010000011.1:0-10717 GCA_033791385.1 Desulfuromusa sp. | reverse complement strand
GTCGGTTTAAGCTGATTGCTTTTCCAAAAAAGATGTGATTTCTAAGTCTTTGTAAATTTTATTTTTTAAGTTGTTTAAAATGCATAAATTGGTGTGTTAGGTATTATACATGTGAATTAAGCATTGATTTCCTCTCAATGTTGTACCATGTAACGGTATTTACCACCGTCGATTGAATCTTCAGGAGAGACACATGCGTTTTGTTGTGCTTTTGGTTTTGGCCGTTGTCTTACTAATGTCTGGCTGTATCAAGGTTGGCCCAGACTATACGACCCCCCCGGCTCCGGTGGCTGATTCTTGGCTGGAACCAGATAACCAGCAATTAACTATCACGTCCGATCATCATGAAGATTGGTGGACGGTCTTTAATGACCCTGTTCTGAATAAATTTATCGAAGATGCCTATCAGCAAAATCTTAGCCTGCAAATAGCCGGATTGCGCATTCTCGAATCGCGAGCGCAGCTCGGGATAGCTACCGGAAATCTTTACCCACAGCAACAGCAGTTCTTTGCCGGGGCCTCAGCAATCGGTGGCAGCAGTAATGCTGCCAACAGCGCTGGTGGAGACCTGCGTTACGAAGATCTGAGCAGCAGTATGGATGCAGCTTGGGAGCTCGACTTCTGGGGCAAATTCAGGCGCGGTGTCGAATCCGCAGACGCTCAGTTTTTAGCGGCCATCGCCGATTATGATGATGTCATGGTCACACTTACAGCAGACGTTGCCCGGGCATACATCCTGATGCGCACCAATGAAGAGCGCATTGTTCTGGCTGATGAGAGTGTTGCGATTCAGGAACGGTCTCTGGAAATCGCAGAGAATCGTTTTCAAGGCGGTTTGGTCACGGAATTGGATGTATATCAAGCGCGCTCCCTTCTCAACAACACGCGTGCGACAATCCCCCGACTGGAGCTCGGCTATCACCAAGCCATGAACGCATTAAGTGTTTTGTTGGGACAACCACCCAGCGATTTGACCGCAATCCTCACTTCATCTGAAGACGTGACAGGTATCCCCAAAGTTCCCGCTAAGGTGGCCGTCGGAGTCCCTGCAGACCTTTTGCGCCGTCGCCCGGATGTGCGTCGGGCGGAGCTTCAAACGGCCGCCCAGAGTTCCCTGATCGGTGTCGCCAAGGCTGACCTGCTCCCTCACTTCACCCTGATTGGCAGCATAGGATTACAGGCCAGTGAGAGCTCGTTGACGGACAAGGGCGGGAGTCATTTCAGTGACCTCTTTAGCAGTGACAGTTTGACTTATTTCGCCGGGCCATCACTGACTTGGGATCTCTTTAACTATGGGCGGATCAAGAATCAGGTGCGGGTTCAGGATGCTCGTTTTCAGCAACTGCTGGTTAATTATCAGAATACGGTACTGCGCGCGGCTCAGGAGACAGAAGATGCTATGATTGGTTTCCTGAAGAAGCAGCAGGAATCACTCTATCTTGCCGATGCAGTAAAAGCTTCACAGCGCTCCGTAGATATCTCCGTGCTGCAATACGGAGAAGGCCTGACTGACTACCAGCGTGTCCTGGATGCTCAGCGTGGGTTATCTGTTGATCAAGATGCGTGGGCCAGTGTCCAGGGCTCGGTGGTGCTCAACCTTGTGGGTATGTACAAAGCACTTGGTGGCGGTTGGCAGGCAAGGGGTGACCAGTTCGTCAAGCCTGAAACTCAACGGGTAATGGCGGAGCGTACTGATTGGGGTGGGCTGCTCGAAGAAACAGAAGGCGAGCCGATCAAATCCAGCGATGATTCTGACTGGCGCTGGCCGGATTGGTAAGCGACGAAATCCGTGGCGTGCGTCGCGAAAAAGTAAATAACTGACCACCATCAACTATTCACGATTAACTGACATCAGGTGTGATATGAAAAATCGATTCAAATTGATCATTACGCTTCTCGTTTTTCTCCCGTTTCTCCTGACTCTCGTCTCTTGCGGCGATAAAGAAGTCATTGAAAAAGATGTGATTCGGCCGATCAGGGCAATGAAAATCGCTGACGTTGAACCGTTTGGTGGCCGCTGGTACCCCGGTCAGGCGACAGCCACCCAAGAGGCCAACATGTCGTTTCGGATTCACGGCACCGTCTATCGCATCCCTGTTGATATCGGTGACGAGGTCAAGCAGGGAGCCTTACTCGCCCGTCTTGACCCGAAGGATTATCAGGTCGAATTGGATGATGCGAATGCTCAGCAACATAAGGCGAGTTTTGGGCTTGAACTTGCGGAATCGGAATATGCAAGGGTTGCCAGAGTCTTTGAAAAAGACGCCGGGGCGGTCAGTAAGTCGTTGGTCGATACCCGCAAGGCGCAAAAAGATTCTGCCGGAGCTCAGGTTCTCTCCGCCAAAGCTGCGGTCGAACGTGCTACGGATAATCTACGCTACACCTACCTGAAAGCACCTTTCGATGGTGTGGTGGTTGAGAAGTTTGTCCAGCAGTTCGAAGATGTCCAGGCTAAACAGGAGGTTGTCCGCGTACTTGATAATAGTAGCATTGAGTTCACGGTACAGATCCCGGAAACTTTGATGGAGCATGTCGATATCCTTAAAAACGTTGGAGCCTTCGTCGTCTTCGACACGTACCCTGATGTTGAGATTCCGGCCAAGGTCAAGGAGATTGGCAAAGAGGCTTCAAAGACGACACGAACTTACCCGGTTACCTTGATTATGGTTCAGCCCGATGATTTTAAAATTCTTCCAGGAATGGCAGGCAAGGCCAAAGCTGACAAGGCCGCAACCGCACTGATTGCCGAAGATATTGGCATGGTCGGGTTCGAAATTCCGATCACTGCTGTTTTTTCAGACGACGCTGAGAAAACCTTTGTCTGGGTGGTTGAGCAGAACAGCAATCAGGTCAATAAAAGAGAGGTGTCTCTCATCAACCTGACCGAGGTTGGCGCCATGGTGACTGGCCTGGAAACAGGTGAGACAATTGCCACTGCAGGAGTCAATGTCCTTATTGAAGGCCAGCAGATTCGCATTCTTGAATAGTTGATAAGCCGACTTATTTTGTTGAACATCCTGAGATATAAGGAGATTCATCTGTGAATCTTGCCAAAATAGCCATTGAGAAAAAAGCCGTCACCTATTTCATAACCTTCCTGCTTCTTGTCGGGGGGCTAGCCAGTTTCTTCTCTCTCGGACAGCTTGAAGATCCTGAATTCAGCGTCAAAACAGCCGTGATCCTGACCCAATACCCGGGAGCCAGTGCAGAGGAAGTCGAACTTGAGGTGACCGACCGCCTTGAGATTGTCCTCCAGCAGTTGAAGACGGTCGACTACATCAAATCTTTTTCTGCTCCGGGTTATTCGCAAATCTGGGTCAATATAAAGGCCGAATACTGGTCAGACAGATTGCCGCAGATTTGGGATGAGATGCGGCGTAAAATCCGCGAGGTTGAGGGTTCTCTCCCGCCGGGTTGTGAAAGACCGGTCATCAATGATGATTTCGGTGATGTCTACGGATTAATCATGGCAATCACCGGTGATGGTTTTACCTACGCTGAAATGGAAGAGACCGCCAAGGATCTTAAGAAAGAGTTGAGCCTGGTTGAGGGCGTTGCCCGGGTCGAGCTCTGGGGGGTCCAGCCGAAGGTCATCTATCTCGAGGCCTCTGAAGCCCAGTTGAGCCAGATCGGCATTTCCGATAAAAGTATTATATCCACCTTGCAGCAGCAGAATATGGTGGTCGATGCCGGCAGTGTCGATGTTCAGCAGAAACGGGTGCGCATTGCACCGACTGGTGAATTCAACTCCCCGGAAGACATCGCGGAACTGGCTATTCACCCATCTATAATTGACAGCCTGCAGAGCTTCGAACATGGGCAACCGCTTTTGTCGAGCGATGAACTGATTCGGATTCGCGATATTGGGACGATCAGTCGAGGTTACGCTGATCCCCCGCCGACCATGATGCGACTCGACGGCAAACCCGCCCTGGGACTTTCGATCACAAACATTGGCGGGGCAAATATCGTTGATGTCGGACGCAATGTCGACGACCGGATGAATGACCTCGAGGCAAAACTGCCGGTCGGCATGGAGATTCACCATGTCCACTGGATGTCAGATGTGGTCTCTGACTCGGTAAACGGATTCTTCGTCAATCTGGCACAAGCAGTCATTATCGTTCTCATCGTCCTTACTGTGGCCATGGGTTGGCGTATGGGACTTCTGATTGGTATAGATCTGGTTCTCACCATTTTGGGCACCTTTATCGTTATGGCAATGATGGGCATGGATTTACAGCGGATGTCGCTGGGGGCCCTAGTCATTGGCCTTGGCATGATGGTGGACAATTCAATTGTTGTCGCTGAAGGATTCACCGTCCGCCGAGAACAAGGCATGGATAAAATCAAGGCAGCAATAGAATCTGCCGGGTCTCCAGCTATGCCACTCCTTGGTGCGACGGTTGTTGCAGTTATGGCCTTCTATCCGATTGGTGGATCAAAAGAGGGTACTGGTGAGTATTGCCTCTCTTTGTTTACCGTCATTGGCATTTCTCTGGTGGTCAGCTGGATTGTCTCTATGACCCTGACACCCCTCAAATGCATCGACATGCTGCCCGATCCCAAGCCGCAGGAAGAGGGCTATGATCCATTCGGCAGCAAATTCTATAAAATCTTCCGTGGCCTGTTGGAGAAAACTATTCGCTTTCGAGTGCTCTTTATCGCCGCGATGGTCTGTTTGCTGGTTGCTTCTTTTGCGGGCTTTGGTTTTGTCGAACAGCTCTTCTTTCCTTCTTCGTCGATGAGCAAGTTCATGGTTGATTACTACGCTCCTCAGGGCACTCGTATTCAGACGACTGCTGAAGATATGGAGGGGCTTGAGGCAAAGTTCCTCGCCGATGAGAGAGTCGACAATGTCGCGTCCTTTATCGGTTCCGGGCCGCCGCGTTTTTACCTGCCTGTAGAGCCTGAATCTGCCAATCCGGCCTATGGTCAGCTGATCGTCAACCTGCATGATTTTCGTGAAATTGATGGCCTGATTAAGGATATAACTCCATGGCTGGCTGAAAATTATCCTGACACTATGGTGCCAATGCGCAAGTTCGATGTCGGCCCGGGCCAGACCTGGCAATTCCAGTACCGGATTAGCGGTCCTGCGATCGCTGATATCAAGGTGTTACGTGGCTTGGGAGATCAGGTCCTCGATATCCTGCGTGATGAACCAACGGTGGGTGCCATGCAACTTGACTGGCGCCAGAAGGTGCCGAAGCTGGTTCCGGTTTACAATCAGGAACGCGCCCGGTTTGCTGGAGTTAGCCGGGAAGATGTGGCCAGAGCTACCAAGCGTGCTTACGATGGCCTGCCGATTGGTCTTTACCGTGAAAATGACGAACTGCTGCCGATCATTCTGCGGCATGTCGAAGACGATCGTGCCAGCCTTGCCTCTCTGGATGTTTTGCCGGTCCAGCCTGGTCTTTCTACAGATACAATCCCTATTGCCCAGGTAATCGATGGGGTCAAGATGGCGTGGGAAGAGACCAAGATCTGGCGCCGTGATCGCCGCCGCACCATTACGGTGCAGGCTAACGCAGTGCTTGGTGTGACCTTGCCGACCGTGATGAAGAATGTCCAGGCCAAGGTCGAGGCTCTTGAGCTTCCGCCAGGTTACATAGCTGAGTGGGGTGGGACCACTGAAGATTCGGCCAAATCACAGAAGGCTCTACTTCCGGGCTTTGTGCCGACCTTTGCGGTCATCCTCTTTATCCTGGTGGCCCTGTTTAACTCCTTCAAGCCACCGATTGTTATCATGCTGACGGTGCCTTTTGCCATGATCGGTATCACCACCGGGCTGCTTGCCTTTGGAGCTCCTTTCGGTTTCATGGCCTTGCTCGGTGCTATGAGCCTGATGGGGATGATGATCAAAAATGCCATTGTGCTGCTCGACGAGGTCAACATCAACCTGGCTGACGGTATGGAACAGTATGATGCCGTGGTTATCGCTGCCTTGGCTCGTCTGCGGCCAGTTGTGCTGGCTGCTGCCACCACGGTGCTTGGTGTTGTCCCCTTGCTTCAGGATGTGTTCTGGGTTGGTATGGCGATCACCATTATGGCGGGTCTGGCCTTTGGTACGGTGCTGACGATGTTAGTCGTGCCAGTGCTGTACTGCATGTTCTTTAAGGTGCCGTCTCCGGAGAAGAGAAGTACCTAATTCTTAACTATCAGCACTAGGAGACCAAATGGAATTCGATAGCGGCATCCTTCATATCAGTGCTTTCCTTTCTGTCACTCTGGGAATCGTTGTTCTGTTCGTCGGCAAGCGAGTGAACAACATGGTACGTTTCCTCAATGAATTTAGCATCCCGGAACCCGTAACTGGCGGACTGATCTTTTCCGTACTGATTGCCCTGCTCTACGTAGTGACTGGCATCGAGGTCGAATTTGAGCTCTCTGCACGTGATTTCCTGCTTGTTTATTTCTTCACCACCATTGGCATCAATGCCAGCCTCAAGGACTTGGTAAAGGGTGGCAAACCTCTCGTTATCCTGCTGGCAATCACTATTGGTTATATGATCATCCAGAACCTGACGGGTATATCGGTGGCGGCAGCCTTCGGGCTCGCGGCCCCGGTCGGTCTGCTGGGGGGAAGTGTCTCCCTGATTGGTGGACACGGGACTGCTATCGCCTGGGCTCCACGTATCTCGGCGGACTACGGCATTACCAATGCCATGGAAGTTGGCATCGCCTGTGCCACCTTCGGCCTGATCCTGGCAAGCATCATGGGTGGGCCGATTGCCAAACTGCTTATTAACCGCTATAAGTTAAAACCAACCGTCGATAAGCCGCTGACCGTTGGCTTTTCCGAGGTTAAGACAGAGTCCCAGATCGGTCATCTCGATTTCCTTGACGCGATTTTCGCCATTCACATCTGTGCGATCCTCGGCTTTATTCTCAATGAGCAGTTGGAAAGTTTGGGCCTGCAGTTACCGCTATTTGTCACCTGTCTATTCGCTGGCATCCTGATAACTAATCTTATCCCGAAAAATTTCCCCCGCTTCAGCGGTACCAAGTGGCCGACCCGTAAACCTGCTATTTCTTTGCTCGCTGATATCTCGTTGGGTGTTTTCCTGGCGATGTCTCTGATGAGCATGCAACTCTGGACCCTGGTTGACCTCGCCGGGCCAATTTTTACAATTCTCGGCGCACAATTTATCGTTGCACTGGTCGTGACTCTGTTTGTCGTCTTCCCGGCCATGGGCAAAACCTATGATGCTGCGGTGGTCTGTGCTGGTTTCGGCGGAATCTCCCTCGGCTCAACACCAACCGCCATGGCCAATATGGCGGCGGTCTCTCAGCGTTACGGTGCCTCGCACATGGCATTCATCATCGTCCCGCTGGTTTGCGCTTTTTTTATAGATTTGGCCAATGCACTCCTCATTCCGTTTTTTCTGGCAAACTTTTGATTGAAGCTCCTTCCCTTAATGTGGGGGGAACTTGTTTCTGAATGTCACCATACGTAAGACGAAAACGGCTCAACCCGAGACTATATGGTTGGGCCGTCTTGTATTTTGTCCAGGAGCGGAGTCCTGTTTCACTTTAGGATCTATAGCTTTTATCAAATATCAGTATTTCAGTTTTTAAAACGTAAATTTGAGTAGTTACGGCAGGAAATTTTTCAAAACTAGTTACATCTGAAAAAAAATACCTGGTTACACACCTGCTGCCCGCCGGTACTAGTCATAAAATTGTGAGATTTCTTCAGAATAGCAAGGCCAGACAAATATTGAAACTCGCCCAACAGTAGAGTTGAGCTTTACGCTCCCTGCCTTGGTCCACCATCAGGATTGCAGCAACCAGAGCCTGTAGCAGAAAAGCTGCGCTCAAAAAAATAGCAGCTCCAGACAGGCTGGCATGAGCAAGAATGAATATTGAGGGGGCTGCGACCAGATTTAGAAGAATGTTGAACAGTGATGAACTCTCGATTAATAGTCCAAGAAAAAGCAGGGCAGAAGCACCGGCCAGCGCAGCTGGTGCATAAATCCCTGCGTTGAACTGTGCAAACAGCAGATCAACTGCTAGGGCCGCCCCGAAAGATGCCAGAGCTTGCTTGCCGTACGACCTGATATGCTTACTTTTTAGAATGCCTAAGGTGGGCCAGGAGAACCTTCGGGGCCAGAGGCAGTAATCAGGATGACTATACGAATGACCAAACGATTTTGTTACGAAATTCATGGCACACCTCATTCTGGAGAGACGGTGCGTGAGCACCGAGGACCAACACCCTTCGGCAGTTCAGCTATCTAGCAAGAGAGCCTTGCGTAGACCCGCGACTTTCCGTCCCTGCCTGACAGCAAGTTTGGCTTTTCGAGATGAAGTTTCAGCTTAACACTCAATTATGACTAGTCAAGTAATAATTAGAGTAATATTTAATTTTTGGTAAAAGAGTTTGCACAGCGAGATCGCGCTGCGTGACGCCTGATGATCGTCATTATGGGCAGGATTTTTGAGGAGAATCACGGTCAGATCGATCAGTAAAGTGTCATGAACCCTCCCGGCGGGCTGATGTAATTAAATGGACAATTTTCAATAGATGACTTGACTGGTCAGCTATTGCTGTTTATTGTTTACTTTAAGTGATCCACGAAAAAGCTAAACCTGTCGAAAGGCAGGGGCAGAAAGCTACGGGTCTTTCCCCCAGATTTTTCCAAGATGGCCGAGCTACCGAAGGATAAAATTCCTCCAGGGTGCTCGGTTTTTTTGTTGCTCCTCCAGCTCAGAGCCATCCTTAAGCAGCAATATTATCCTGGAAACGTAATACCAACGCTCACTAAGGAGAAAAAAATGCGCATAGCGAAAGAGGACGTTCCGGTCAGAATTGATGTGCCAGGAGCTACAGCCCGTCAACAAACAAATTTTGGCGATGCAACAGGCTACGGCAAAATCAGCGGTGAATACTTTTCTCTGGCAGAAGGGACTGACATCACCGAGCTACTTAAAGGACTGACAGGGGATCTTTGCCAGAGCCCCCATTGGGGTTATGTTCTTGAGGGACAATTGACCGTGAGTTTTGCAGACGGGACGAAAGAAACACCTCGGAGCAATGACCTGTTTTACTGGCCACCAGGGCACACCGTTAAAGCTGAACTGAATACCGAGATGATTTTGTTCAGCCCACAACATGAACATAGCCAGGTCATTGATCACATTTTGGCAAAAGTTCAAGGTTAGTTGGGTCGAGGCTGATCGGCTTTTTTGATTTGGATAGAGAAGAGGAAAAGAACTCTCTGCAACTGTGAATCAGTATGCAGTGTCGATGTCAGCTGTAAATTTGCACTCTACTTCACAGGGAAAGGTCTGCAACCATGCCGAAGCTAGCAATTGTGCAAAGGGCACCAGTCTTTCTGGATAAGGAAAAAACCATTGCGCTGGCTGTCGCTTCCGTCAAGGAGGCCGCGGCAACGAATTCCGATCTCGTGGTATTCACCGAAGCGTTTATCCCCGGCTATCCCGCGTGGGTCTGGCGTCTTAAGCCAGGGGGTGATTGGAATTTGTCAGAAGAGCTGTACAAGCGCTTATTCGACAATTCCGTAAATATGGAGTCGGATGATCTGCTTCCGCTGTACGAAGTGGCTCGGGAACATGCGGTGACGATTGTTTGTGGTATTGAAGAGCGCGACAGCCAACTCAGTCGCTCGACCCTCTACAACACCGTAATCATGATCGGTTCGGACGGTAGCTTGCTGAATCGGCATCGCAAGTTGATGCCAACGAATCCTGAGCGAATGGTGTGGGGTTTCGGTGATGCTTCCGGGTTACGGGTCGTCGAAACACCAGCGGGTCGAATCGGCGCATTGCCCTGCTGGGAAAACTACATGCCGTTGGCGAGATATGCCCTGTATTCCCAAGGGGTAGAACTCTATATCGCACCGACTTACGATAGTGGTGATGGCTGGATCGGTAGTCTGCAACACATCGCCCGCGAAGGACGCTGCTGGGTTGTGGGTTGTGGCAACCTGATGCAGGGCAGTGATTTACCAGATGATTTCCCCGACAAATCACGATTGTACTCTGATCCAGAAGAGTGGGTGAATCCAGGCGATTCCGTGGTCATTGCCCCCGGTGGTGAAATTGTTGCGGGGCCGCTGCGTAAGGAATCTGGCATTCTGTATGCTGAAATTGATCTAGGAAAAGTTGCCACGGCACGCAGGGTGTTCGATGTTGCCGGGCATTATTCGCGGCCGGACATTTTCAAATTGCATGTGAATAACCGACCCCAGACATCAGTGGAGTTTGAAAACTAAAATATCAAGAGGGAAGAGAGAGACTTAAACACCCAACCATAGATAAGGAGTACCATTATGAATCAGGTATTAAATTATACAGGGAATTGTTTCTGTGGCGCGGTTGAATTCAACTTAAATGGTCAGCCGGAAGCGATGGGATACTGCCATTGTGACTCCTGTCGGAATTGGTCAGCGGGTCAGGTCAATGCCTTTACCCTATGGAAAACTGAGAATTTCACAATCACCAAGGGCTCAGGAAACTTGGCCGGCTTTGACAAAATAGCTGCAACAACGAATGAAGCAGGACCGAGCAACCGCAAGTGGTGCAAAACCTGTGGCAGCCATATTGTCATTGAACACCCAACGATGGAACTCGTTGATGTCCCTGCGGTTATTATCGAGGACTTCACCTTTAACCCCGGCTTCCACGTGCACTATCAAGAGACCGTGCATCCGATGAGGGATGGCTTACCCAAATTCAGGGATTTACCGGC
>JASJGU010000010.1:0-4998 GCA_033791385.1 Desulfuromusa sp. | reverse complement strand
TTCTTCAAGGCCCCGCGGGCCTGGATGAATAAACTTTTATAGATCGTTCGTGTGACACCTGATCGCTCTCATCGCCTGGATACGTGGACTTGAGCCAGACCGCAATCTGTTCGGGTGACCACTCAAGCTGTAGTTTCCTGGCCACGACTCGGGCCAGCGCACGGATCTCTACCAGTTTACACGTCTTGGGCCGATGGGCACGATCCCATGCCGCCTGATCGGCCTGGCACGCTCGGTACTGTTTCAGACCCCCATTGCGATTCACTTCCCGGCTGATGGTCGATAGTGCCTTTAGTGTGATTGATACTCTCTCTTTGCCGGTGGCCCACTCTATTGTTGCTGGTACAGTGCCAGCAGATACTATTTGACCGCTTTCATTCGCCAATATGGCAAACCGTCATGACTAGCTTCTTTCAGCAAAGTACGTTTGCATGCCGCTTCTCCAGTGTGAAGCAGTTGGGTCAGATCTTCTATAACCTCAGGACTGAAGAGGTGATAAAGGTGGCCGGAGATTCTTCGTGTATTAATATCAGAAATATCTATGGTTTCCACTCCTTCAAGAATCTTCAGGTCGTCCCCAGCCTGACCGAGACGGGGATGACCATGAACTTCTTGCGACACTCTTAAGGCATTATCATTCGCTGATACATAGACGGTAATGCGGTTCACGGATCCTTTGATAACGGGTACTTCCTGGCGAAATATTTCGGTGTCGATGTCAGGTGCAATCAGGACCAGCTCGTTGAGAATTGTAGTTGCAGGCTTGTTGTATGACAGGCGAGCCAAAGCCTGCATTGCCCCCCGTGCACCCAGGCTGTGAGCCACCACATCTACTTTACAGCTTCCTGCCCGCTTAACGACTTCCTCGATGAATTGAGCGATGTGCGGGACACTCCAGACCAGATCGGCCTCATCCCAGGTGTATTTAAGCATATTGCCTTCTGCTGGCCAGCTGAAAAGAAGCAGTCGGTCATGCAGGCCTAGCGCCTGCTGAAAAAGAGCGCTTCTTCTGCAGCTTTTCTCAAAGTCGATGTTGTAACCATGCAGATAGATGACAATGTTTCCAATGTTCTTTTGCGGAAACTGAGCAATCTCACTGTACAGCTTATTTAACTCTACTTCCTGTAAATTGGTCAGCTCGATTGCTTCATCGGGTATATAGAATGGGACTGACCTGGCAATCTCATCAAGACCCCAGATCGGTGAGAAAGAAACAGTGCAGATGCCAGCATGTAATTGTCCACGTGACCCTCCGTAATAATCCGCAGGCACAGAGCTTTTTGTCCTGTTCCTTAACGTGACATAAGGTACCGCGATGCTTGTTTCTAGTCTTTCCACGATGGTTTCCTTCTCTTTCTGATTGTATTTTGCATTTACAGCAACAGTACCGCAAACAGTATAGTGAGGGTTAATGTAATAAATAGATGCAATTCCCGCCGGGGTGTCATGGCCATTTGGGCGTGGGAATCACCACCATTCAATTCGATGCAGCCTGGCCTTTGAGAAAAAAATGGGTGTGATGCTGATCCTGGTCTTTGCAAAGAACGGGTTTAGCTGGTAACTTTTGTTACAAACATGTTACATAATCTTTAAAGGGCAGGAGATTTAGCGCCGGAAATTTCCTATCCTGTCGGCAAGTAAGTTACATCCCAATAAAAGCGGGCACGGCTGTGGTAGGCTCGCAATGCAAGGCAGCTTGCATCGTAACTATTTCAGAGAAATATAAAAATGATAATTTCCAAGGCGCGTAAGAGATGAAAATGTTAGCTGTCCCATCGTCACATCATCGCTGCTCCCTGGCGATTGTCGAACACACTTCAATCATGTTCACTGGAAGAAAGGCCGCGTGATCCTGCGTATGCGCGGTGGCGACTGGCTATTTAGGAAAGATTATTTGGTTCAATGCTCGTCAGGTTTTCCTGCACCTGATTACTGTAAGCAGCCATGCGCAATTAACTTAGACCTCGCTGAGCAGCCAGCCGTGCTCGGATATTCAGTCCCTTGACATTCAGGTGAGGAGATGAGGATAAAAAGAGGTTTGGATATTCCTGTAAAAGGCGAACCTGAACAGGCCATTTATGACGGTCCTCCGGTAAATACCGTTGCCCTGCTTGGATACGATTATGTTGGTATAAAGCCAACCATGACAGTTGCCGTGGGCGATCAGGTAAAGCTCGGACAGGCTCTGTTTTCGGATAAAAGAAATCCGTCTGTCAGTTTTACCTCACCAGGTGCGGGAAAGATCGTCGAGATAAACCGGGGAGCCAGGCGGATACTGCAATCCGTGGTGATCGAACTGAATGGTGATGACGAAGAAAGCTTCGAACGCTACGACGAAGCGGATCTCGGAACACTCAGCGCCCAGCAGGTCATGGATAATCTGCTGGCCAGCGGTCTGTGGACTGCGTTGCGTACCCGCCCTTATAGCCTGGTTCCCGATCCGGGCAGCCAGCCCCAGGCCATTTTCATAACCGCTATGGACAGTAACCCTCTCGCGGCGAGGGCAGACGTGATCATACAAGACGCGGCACAGGATTTTGATAATGGTCTGAAGGTGATTGCCAAACTGACCGAAGGCAAGCTATACATTTGCAAGTACCCTGAGGCGAATATCGCTGTTCCGCAGGCGGTTCCCTTTGTAACAGCGGATTTCTCCGGACCTCATCCCGCAGGGCTGGTGGGAACGCACATACATTTTCTGGACCCTGTCAATGCCGAAAAAGAGGTCTGGTCGCTGAACTATCAGGACGTAATCGCCATCGGTAGATTGTTTACGACAGGCAGATTGCCTGTCGAGCGAGTGGTTTCGCTCGCAGGACCGGTTGTGAACCGCCCCCGCCTCATCCGCACCAGACTGGGTGCCAGCACCGAGGATATAGTGCGTGATGAACTGGACGACGTGGAGTGCCGGGTGATTTCAGGTTCTATGCTGTCCGGACGCCGGGCAGCGGGCTGGGCCAGTTACCTGGGAAGATATCATACCCAGATCTCAGTTCTCAAAGAAGGTGGCGAACGGCATTTTCTGGGTTGGCTGTCGCCGGGCATGAACGATTACTCGGCTAGCAATGTGTTCGTTTCTTCTTTTTTCAAGAAAAGAAAGTTTTCTTTTACGACTTCGCAGCATGGCAGTCCGCGCGCCATGATTCCCATCGAACCCTATCAGGATGTCATCCCCATGGACATTCTTGCGGTGCCGCTGTTGCGCGCCCTATTGGTGGGTGATACTGAGTCCGCGCAGAAACTTGGCTGCCTGGAGCTTGATGAAGAGGATCTTTCACTATGCACCTTTCTCTGCCCCAGTAAATACGAATACGGACCGGTATTGAGGGAAAACCTCACCCAGATCGAGAGGGAAGGCTGATGCGCTGGATGAGGCGCTTTATGGATGGTTTACAGCCACTATTTACCAAGGGTGGCCGTTTCGAAAAATATTCTGCTGTTTTTGAAATGATCGACACCGGCTTGTTCACGCCGGGTGAGGTAACCAGGGGAGCGCCTCACGCCCGTGATGGTATTGATCTCAAGCGGCTGATGATCATCGTCGTATTTGCGGTGACTCCGGTGGCAATATTCGGTATCTGGAACGTGGGGTACCAGGCCAACATGGCCATGGCCGACCTCGGCGTAAGCTCGGTGGCCGGATGGCGTGGTTTGGTTCTGGAACTGTTTGGCATTGGCTATGACCCGGGTGCTATCTGGGACTGTTTCTGGCACGGTCTGCTGTACTTTTTGCCGATATACATGGTAACCCTTGCGGCGGGAGGATTCTGGGAAGTTATATTTGCAGCGGTTAGAAACCACGAGGTCAATGAGGGCTTCCTGGTCACGTCTTTATTGTTCGCCTTGATTCTTCCACCGGATATCCCTCTCTGGCAGGTGGCCATGGGCATGTCTTTCGGGGTGGTCATCGGCAAGGAGGTTTTTGGCGGCACCGGAAAGAACTTTCTCAACCCGGCATTAACGGGTCGTGCTTTTTTGTTTTTTACCTACCCAGCACAGATCTCCGGGGATTCAGTATGGACCGCGGTGGATGGGTTCAGCGGAGCAACGCCGTTATCCATAATCAGTACCGAGGGAATGACAGCCCTTGATAAGGTGGACATATCCTGGATGCAAATGTTCATCGGTCAGACCCAGGGTTCTATTGGTGAGACCTCGGCGCTGTTATGTCTCATGGGTGCAGTGTTCCTGCTCTACACCAGGGTCGCGTCCTGGCGCATCATGACGGGGGTCATGATCGGGATGGTTGCTACCACATTGCTGTTCAATTTCCTTGATGATGGATCCAATCCGATGTACGCGGTGTCCTGGTACTGGCACCTGGTGTTGGGCGGGTTTGCTTTCGGTTTGGTATTTATGGCCACCGATCCCGTCACTGCCTCGATCACCAACACGGGTCGGTGGATCTATGGGGGATTAATTGGGTTCATGGTGGTTTTGATCAGGGTAGCCAATCCCGCATTTCCTGAAGGGATGATGCTCGCCATACTGTTTGCCAATGTGTTTGCCCCACTGATTGATTACTTCGTGGTGCAGGCCAATGTCAGGAGGAGGATGCGGCGCAATGTCTGAAAAGGCCTCTTTAAAGCCGGCCAGATCCAAGGAAAGCACAGCGCATGTGTTGCTAGTGACTGTTTTGCTATGCCTGATTTGTTCGGTGCTGGTTACCACCGCAGCGGTGGTGCTCAGACCGATGCAGGAGTACAACAAGGCGCTGGACAGGAAGAAGAACATTCTCAGGGCCGCTGGCTTGCTGGAAGAGGGCAAGGATATCGACGAACTCTTCAAGCAGATTGAATTGAAGGTCGTCGATCTTGACACCGGTAAGTACATTGAGCACATCAATGCGGAGGAGTATGACCTTGATCAGGCGCTTAAAGACCCGCAGTCGAGTTCGCCAGTGCGGGCACGGGTAGATATCGCCAGGATAGGGAGAAGAGAAAACTATGGCCGGATCGGTCTGGTGGAAAAGAACGGTCAGATCGAGAGTATTATCCT
>JASJGU010000009.1:0-3088 GCA_033791385.1 Desulfuromusa sp. | reverse complement strand
CAAGAATATGAGCATTGAACGTGGTGTCACCGTTATTTCCGCAACACACGATTACAAGATGCTGAATGTTTCAGATCAGGTTATTTGGATTCGGGATGGACGAATAGATAAAATTCAAGAAAGAGACGAACTCGACATTAGAACGGGTGGCCTCGAAAGTGCTCATTAGTACCTTAGAGCTATAGACCAAAGACGTATTAATTACACATTTACTTTAGTAAATTTATCAATGCGAATCCCATCACTCTTTCTCATACTTGTTTTTCTTTTAAGTCTTCATGCTGTGGTGCCTTCCACAGCAAAAGCAGAGATCGATGAAACTCGCCTTCGTAAAAGTGTTGAAACGTTAAGCAGCTTTGGCAGCAGATCTACTGGTTCCCCAGGTTACGAAAAAAGTGTTACCTTTTTAAAAAATAAACTGGAATCACTTGGTTTTGAACCACAAAACTATTTTTATGACCTACCTGTCCGCAAATTCCTTGGCGCCGAGCTCAAGGTAAATAATACGAGCTACCCTCTCACGCCACTTATCTACAATGCAATCACTCCTGAGGCCACCGACGGCAACATCGCGGCCCCTGTCTACTATGTTGGCAACGGCAATCTCACCGATCTCAATGGAAAAGATCTGAGAGACAGCATTGTTCTCCTCAATTTTGATTCTGGCAGAAATTGGCAACGGTTGGCCTCTCTTGGGGTAAAGGCCGCCATTTTTCTCCAGGGAAAGACAAGTCAGGGCAAAATATTTTTTACTGAAAAAGAAGAACTCACCCCTTTACAGTTTCCCTGCTTTTTTATGGCGTTTGATAAAGCCGAAGAGATCTTTGGTACACTCACCCAGCAATCAGAACCCGTTGTACATTCAGTGGAGCTAACCTCGAGCTGCGTCTGGGAGAAGGCGCAGGCTGAAAACATTTACACCATAATTGAAGGGACAGACCCTGAGCTAAAGCAACAACTCCTTATTGTTGAATCTTTTTTCGACAATAAAGAATTCATTGCTGGCAACTCTCCAGGAGCTGATGCGGCAAGTTCCATTGCAACATTTCTCGAGTTGGCAAACAGCTTTAAAAATAATCCACCTAAACGATCTGTACTCCTTCTGGCTACAAGCGGCCAGGCGCAGACCCTTGCTGGAATGCGAGATGCAATGTGGAGCCTCAATACCAGATCAAAAGATCTTCGCAATAAAAAGAAGACACTCACTAAAGAACTCTCCAAGCAGACAGCAAGCCTCCAACTCTTGCAATCTCTCAGCTTCCCCCTTGATGCAGACAAAGACCGCGACCTGCTTATCAGCCAGTCGATTAGTCACAGCATTAACAATGCTGTAGACAAGATCTCACGAAAGCTCATACAGCTTCGCATGAAAAAGAGTGAAGCTCGTAAAAAGGACCTTATCACAGAAACAGCAAGTCAACGTTTTATCTACAGAAGACTTGGCTGGGCCGAAACATTCCATGATTTACCCCCGGAAGAATTTGACCTTTTTCAACAGATTTTACCTCAAGCGATAGAACGAGCACTTCGCACGATAAAAGACATCAAACGACAACAGAAAAACCTCAAATCAGCTACAAACTTTCGAAATAACGTACGTGATTTTGAGGTTGCCGCTGTCGTCAGTCTTCACCTTTCAGGTCATGGTGATGGAATTGGGGCCTTCAACAAAGGTTGGCTCTACAACCTCAAACGAACCATAAATCGAACGGGTATATATAGCCAGGTAGCACAAATCCTGGAAGCATCAGCCAAAGATGGCCCTCAATCAGCTAAAGTACATTATCAGGACACCTTAAGACCAAGCCACTTAAGCACATGGGATTCATGGTTTTTTGACCAACCCAATCTTGGTGGCGAGGTCAGTGCCCTTGCCGGTTACCTCGGCCTTACATTCGTTACAACAGGAGATGGCCGCCAACTCTGGGGCATGTGCTGCTTGGAAATGTTGTTGATGATCTGCTTGATGTCGTCCCTGGAGTTGAGCATCATGGCATAGTGGGTGCCCAGGCGGATGGTATTGCTCAACCGCTGGGTGCCGGCGGTGATGTTGTCCACCATCTTTTTTTGCATGTATCTAAAATTGAAAAATCCCCACACAGCGAGAGACAAAAGCAACAACAAACCGACGCTGACCAGAAGCTTGAGCAACAGGCTTTTGTGAATGATGGTTTTCAGTGACGCCATGGAATTCTTCCGTTGGGGGTTATCGGAATACAGGGGTTGACAAGGGTGCTGGAAACACTTGGGAAACGATATCTGAAAAGCCATCGCGGGTCAACACAGGGAAGGCATCAGCGCTAGGATTTCTGCATCCGGGAATCCGTTGGCGCAGGCATGTACGTATGGCAAGGGATGCTTGCCCAATGACAAAACCCCAATGCCAGCCGATGGCGCCTGTCTTTTTAGCGTTTGTCGCCTTCCTTTGAAATCGAAACCGGGTAGAGGAATTCGACCATTCACATACTGTATGAAATTCATCTTTTATTCTTGACATTAATCGTTATTTTTCTCTATTGTTTCCTGACGATCTCGCCTGTTCCCCACCGAGGAGGCTGCCGGACGGTCACAGTCGGTTATCCCCGAAACCACGAATCCGGAATAGCCTCGGAACACATGGAACCGGGATAACGCAATCACCATGGAACAATGTTCCCCTTTCATTTTTTTTAACAACGGCAAAAGGAGGCCACATGACCAATCCCTACCAAACTGCATTTGAACAGTCGATCAATGATCCAGACGGATTCTGGGCGAAAGCGGCAGAAGACCGCCACTGGTACAAGCGCTGGGACAAGGTGCTGGATGACTCAAACAAGCCTTTTTACCGCTGGTTCACCGGCGGCCAGATCAACACCTGCTACAACGCCCTGGATTATCACATCGACCAGGGACGGGGGGACCAGCTGGCCCTGATTTACGACAGCCCGGTCACCGACACCATCAAGAAGTACACTTACAGCCAGCTCCGCGACGAGGTGGCCAGGTTTGCCGGCGTGCTCAAGGCCCAGGGGGTCGAAAAGGGCGACCGGGTATTGATCTACATGCCCATGATCGCCGAAGCGGCGACGTCCATGCTGGCCTGCGC
>JASJGU010000008.1:0-9188 GCA_033791385.1 Desulfuromusa sp. | reverse complement strand
ATCGTTTTTTCCGATGCCGGTATTTGCGTTAAACCGCCAGCACAACTGATAACAAAGAGAAACAAAATAAATATAGGGACGGTTTTCAACATAAAACAAACCTCCAATCTTTAAAGTGGACAAATCATGAACTCAAGATTACCTTCAAGTATAACCATAACGGCGGCATCTGTCTCGATACGTTGACAACGAAACGACTTTCCTGAATGGCTTAAAGAAAAAATCGAAACACCTTCTCCGACAGACTCCCAGAAATCACATATAGCAGGTAATTCAGATGAAAAAAGAAAATTTAAAGGAAATCATCAGCCGTGATGCCCATTGTTTTGGCTGCAGTCAGAAAAATCCCTCTGGGTTAAAGATGCGCTTTTACGCTGATGATACCGCTCTTTATTCCTGGCTGAGCGTACCACCTCACCTATGTGGCTGGGATGGTATCGTTCACGGTGGAATTCTTTCAACCATGCTGGATGAAATCATGGGCTGGAGTGCTATTTATAAGCTACGGCACATTGTTATGACCAAAACCATGACAGTTGATTTTTTTAAACCGGTCTATATCGATGACGAACTGAGAGTCGAAGGACGAGTTATCGAACAAACCAGTGACAGAGAGGCTATTCTCGAAGGGAAAATCTATAAAGAAGACAATGTTCTCTGTGCACAAACACGCGGCACTTTCGCAATTTTCACCGTCAAAGCGATTAAAAGGATGAAAATCATGCCCCCAGAAGTTATCAATGGTTTTGCTGAATATTTAGATCAATAAATAGCCATGGGCCAAAAGATGGCTATCAACGGACTCCCTTTAAGGATAGATTTCATCCCAACAAAGAGACGATTCTATCAACAGCTCTTCATCCCCGTCAGGATGGTTGAAGAGGTAGCGTACCAATCCGCTCAATTGAAAACTTCTCCCATCCAGGCCCGCCTGTGCCAGCCCATCGGCAACCCCGACAAATAAAGTTTTGTACAGCTGCAGCTGGAACTGGTGCATCATGACTGATTGTAATTCGCCAGACACCGGCCCGGTCACTGCCGCGCGGCAAAGTTCAACATCAGTCGAACTGATACTGCGGCAGAATAATGGGCGGACCGGATAAATGAGACAATAGCCCCGATCATCCAGAAATGCACATTTCCGCCGCAACATCAGCCGCTCTTCTTCATCCAGCCCGCGCACATCGCACCAGAGCTTGTCCAGCTTCGAAGATATTATCAACAGATCAGCAGCATCCATTTGACGTAAAAACCTGGCAATAGAGATGCCTTCAAGCAACGTGATCGAAACATTGACCACGCAGCAGAACTGGCATCCCGGACCACAAGCAATCAAATTGCGATCGCCATCTTTCTGCTGCAGAATCAGCGTTTCAGCATCTGAGCGAACGGTATGTAACTCCTCCAGCAATTGAGAAATAGCTAGTGTGCCGGTTTCAGGAAGAGTGAAACGTTTTTGCGTTTGCTGGTGAAGTTGAACAAAATCGAAAGTTCCCATTCGTTTCATTCTCCAATCGCTGTTATCTGAACAGGTCAGCTCTGCTGCGCCATCTTGCTTGTCGATTCTATATCCCTCTGCTATCGTACCATCAAACTTATTTCCATCTACATTTTTTAAGGATCTTCAATGGCACCTCTGACTGACAATCTATGGTTACTCTTAGCAGCGACGCTGTTAATTGGTCTCGTTTGTGGCTGGCTGATCGCACGTTTACAGGCGGGTCAACAGTTACACCAACAGTTGACGAATGAGCAGTCAGAGCGCGAAAAATTACTCCAGCAAGTCGCCCGTTTCGAAGCTCAACTTGAAGCAGAGCGGCACGCCAGTGAAGAAAAGTTACATTTTATGGAGGAAAACCGCCAACAGTTGGAAAAAAACTTCCAAGCCCTCTCTGCGCAGGCCTTGGCAGCCAACAATCAAAGCTTTCTCGATCTAGCAACATCCACTCTGGGAACTTTTCAGCAACAGGCTAAAGGAGATCTGGAAGCTCGCCATCAAGCCATCGGACAACTGGTACAACCATTAAAAGAATCACTCCTTAAAGTTGATGGCAAAATTGAACAGCTCGAACAAGCCCGCAGCGGTGCTTATGCACGCCTTGACGAACAATTGAAATCGTTACTTAACAGCCAGGTCAAACTGGAATCAGAAACCGGCAATCTGGTTCGAGCCTTGCGTACTCCGGCAGTTCGTGGCCGCTGGGGAGAAATTCAACTGCGTAAAGTTGTCGAGATGGCCGGGATGGTCAATTACTGCGATTTTGTCGAGCAGGAAACAGCCGACAGTGGTCGCCTGCGCCCCGACATGATCATCAAGCTGCCCAACGGTCGCAACATCATCGTCGATTCTAAAGCTCCACTGCAAGCTTATCTGGAGTCTCTGGAAGCAACCGATGATCAACAACGGACCGCATGCTTGGCTCATCACGCTCGACAAATTCGTGACCATCTGCAAAAACTCTCAGCAAAAAACTACTGGGAACAATTTCAACCGACGCCAGAGTTTGTCGTCCTCTTTCTGCCCGGAGAAACCTTTTTTTCTGCAGCGCTGGCTCAAGACCCCGGCTTGATTGAGGCAGGCGTCGACCAGAAAGTTCTGCTGGCGACACCAACCACATTGATCGCCCTGCTCCGTTCGGTAGCCTATGGTTGGCGGCAGGAAAAACTGACCGAAAACGCCATGGCAATCAGTCAGCTTGGTCGAGAAATGTATGATCGCCTCGCCACCCTCAACCAACATTTTACTCAGATGGGAAAAAGCCTGGAGCGAGCGGTTGACAGTTATAATAGGGGGATGGCTTCACTCGACAGCCGGGTTCTGATTTCGGCGCGTAAATTCAAAGAGTTGGGTGCCGGCAGCAGTAAAGAGATTGAACCGGTGGAACAAATCGAAAAAATACCCCGCTCACCACAGTTGCCTGAAGCCTGATAAAAGCAAGACAGAATTCAGTACCAACCGAAATTTCCATCTATGATACAATGCTCAAATTGATAAAATTGATAATCCAACGATCTGGAGGAACAAAATGAACCCCCGTACTTTACTCATTCTGATCTGCAGTGTTTTGTTTTTAAGTAGCTGTGGTTACAACTCAATCCAGAAAAATGAAGAAGCTGTTTTTTCTGCCTGGGGCGATGTTGAAGCAACCTATCAACGCCGTGCCGATCTGATCCCGAATCTGGTGGAAACAGTAAAGGCCTATGCCTCCCACGAAAAAGAAACCCTGACAGAAGTGGTCAATGCCCGTGCCAAAGTCGGCCAGACAAATATTTCTGCTGATAAACTAGGCGATCCCGCCGCCCTGCAACAATTTCAACAGGCACAGGGAGAACTATCTGGAGCCTTGTCCCGGTTGTTGGTCGTTGTCGAACGCTACCCCGATCTGAAAGCCAGCGAAAATTTTCGTGATTTACAACATCAGTTGGAAGGAACAGAAAACCGGATCAATGTGGCTCGCCAGCGTTACAATGCTGCTGTCAAAATTTTCAACACCTCAATCCGGACGTTCCCAAATAATCTGACCAATAATTTTCTCCTACATCTTGAGCGTAAAGAAGCATTTAAAGCAGATGCCGGTGCTGCAACAGCCCCGAAAGTGACCTTCTGATGCGTAACCTTCTCCATTCAATCTTAGTTTTACTGTTCGTCTGTTCATCTGCTGTGGCACTGGATATTCCGCAACCGACCGGCTACGTGAATGATAAAGCGGCAGTGATCTCGCAAACTGTCGAACTCAAACTGGAACAGTTTCTGCGTGATTTTGAAAAAAGTGATTCCACTCAGATCACGATTTTGACGATTCCGACATTAGATGGTGAGGCCCTGGACGATTACGCGCTAAAAGTTTTTGAAAGCTGGAAAATCGGCCAAAAGGGTAAAGACAATGGCACACTCCTCCTGATCGCCAAGGCTGAAAAAAAAATCCGCATTGAAGTCGGCTATGGGCTGGAAGGCCGATTGACTGACCTGCTGGCGGGGCGAATTATCGACAATGAAATCTCGCCTAAATTTAAACAGGGAGATTTCGATGGCGGGATTGTCAGCGGCGTGGTGTCAATCGCCGAGGCAGTTCGTGGGGAATATACCGGAACCGGAAAAACCGGAAGCAGCAAGAAAAAAAGCAGCCCATTCGGGCTTATTTTTCTGTTTCTCTTCCTTGGCCCTCTGCTCAGTCGGATCGGCGGTCGCCGCAGTAGCCGTTCCCGCCGGAGTGGAATCTTTTACGGTGGTCCATTTATGGGCGGCGGTGGTGGATTTGGCGGCGGAGGAGGATTTTCCGGCGGTGGCGGCGGCGGCGGAGGTGGCGGCGCTTCCGGTGGGTGGTAAAATATTGTTCACAACTGTAGTCACAGAAATCCCTCGATTTCCCTTTATGAAAGTGGGAAGTTAGTGTCCTCCCATTTTTCAAAGGGTAGCAAGAGGGGGTTTTGATAAAGAATGAGGCTAAAAATGAAATCAGCAACAGATTTTTTTTCAACCGAAGAGAAAGAACGGATAGAAGCAGCGGTCAAAGCCGCCGAAGCAAAAACCAGCGGTGAAATTGTCCCCATGGTGGTCTCCTCATCCCATGAATACCCGCGAGCCGACTTGATCGGCGGGGGAACTCTGGCGTTAGCGGTAGGGTTGATTTGTAGTTGGGCCTTTGGCGGCGAGTCAATCTGGTGGTTTCTACCAATTTTCATTGTTGGGTTTTTTATTTTTCAACAAGTGATTCGTAACCTGCCAGACTTCAAACGTAAACTGATTCATCCCGACGAATTGACTGCCGAGGTCAAAGAGAAAGCCATGGTCAGCTTTCTTGAGCATGAACTTCACGAAACCCGTGATAGAACCGGCATTCTGATTTTGATTTCACTTTTTGAGCATCGGGTTCAAGTGCTGGCCGACAGCGGTATCAATGCAAAAGTTCCAGAACATACCTGGGAAGAAATTGTCGATATTATTATCAAAGGACTGAAAACCGGGGACGCCTGCACTGCAACCTGCCAGGCGATTGAGCGTTGTGGGGAACTATTACAAGAACATTTCCCACGCAAACATGATGACACTGATGAACTGCAAAATTTGGTTGTTGAGAAAAGTTAACATTTTATCCCATCTGCAGACCTATCACGACCAGACAAACAAATGCCGGTCAAAAATCCTAAGAATATTTGCAAACCCCTATTTTGACATGACATTCGATAAACGTATCGGAGGGAGTTGCTGGTGGAGGCCGTAAACATTCACAGCTGCTTATATTTGAAAAAAAGGCAGGTCTGGCCGGAAATGTTTTGCAAAAGTAAATTTCCGATTTTTGGTGAGATGAAAAAACTCCAACTTGAAAATAAGCTAGGGCTTTTGCTTTGAAAATTAAAGAAGTCTATTATTTAGGAGCCATTCATTTTAAACTGGACAATTAAACATAGAACATTCTAATTTAATAAATTGAAGACATCGTTAAACCCAAAGACCTAAGGCGTTTACAATGGCTCTTAGCAACAAAAGTCTCACAAAAACCTTCTACATCAGCAACTTACTTGGCATTGCCCTCTCGATTCTATGTGTCGGCACTTTTTGGCTATACAGCGGATATCAGCAGCTCAGTTCCGAAACAGAAATTCTCAAAACACAAGCCGTACAAAAACAGATGGAGAAGCAAATGGAGCGTGTCCATTTCGCTTCCAGCATGATCAAAAACAAACAACAAACACTCCATGAGACAATGGAGGCAGAAATACGTCAACGCACACTCGAAGCACATGCCATCATGGAAAGTATCTATGAAAGGACGCAATCTGATCATACGACCGAACAGATTGCTGAGCTGATAAAAGCGGCCTTGCGGGACGTTCGCTTCAACAAAGGGCGAGGGTATTATTTTATCAATAGGCCAGATGGGATTGTGGAACTATATCCACCCGACCCGCCATTGGAGGGAACTAGTTTTTACGATATTCACGATCAGGATGGCCGCCCTGTCGTACAAGAGATGATCAGACTTATCCAAGAACAGGGTGAGGGTGCCCTCAGATATACCTGGAGCAAACCTGGCGACCCAGCAGGGCAACATGAGAAAATAGCCTATATCAAGCATTTTGAGCCTCTCAACTGGATTGTCAGCACTGGAGAATATGTTGCCGATATTGAAGCTGATTTGCAGAATCATATTGTTGATCATATTGAAAAAATCAGGTTCGATGATAACGGTTACATTTTTATTGGCAATTTTTCTGGAACCAGTCTGACCTACCCTGCCAAAGGACGGAATATGTATGACGTCCAGGATGCTAACGGCCTTAAGATCGTACAGGAGATGATCCAGTTGGCAAAAAACGGCGAAGGGTATCTGAGGTATGTCATGCCACCATTAAAAGGTGAGCGAACAGAACCTAAAATTAGCTATGTCGTTGGTGTCCCGGAATGGAACTGGTATATAGGAACCGGTGATTTTGAAGCAGATCTCGATTATGAAATGGCAACAATGCTAGCTGAAAGAAAATCAGCTATCAATCATAAAATTGCGGTCATCATAACCATTCTGGCCGTGTTTATCCTTGTCGGCTGGTATTTTTCACATTTTCTAGGAAAGCAAGTCTCCATCAGCTTCGAGGGGTTCCAGAACTTCTTTGATCGTGCCGCCCAAAATGCTATTCCAATGGATCTGGAAAAACAAAAGTTTTCAGAATTCAAAACCCTCGCACTGTCTGCTAACCATATGATAGACGCTCGCCAGAAGGCCGAAACAATAATTAAGTCGGAAGAGAAAAAGTTCCGCACCCTGTTTGAACATGTTTCCGATTACGCCATCATTCTTCAGAATAGAAATAATCAAATGACCATCGTTGATTTGAGCGCATCGGCATGTGAGTCCCATGGTTATCTGAGGGATGAGCTGATCGGTCAACCCATCACGATTCTTGATCCTGAAGAAACAGAAGTTACCCAGAATGACCCACGGATGAAAAAACTTTTAAACGGAGAAACAATCCATCTTGAAAGTGTTCACCGACGAAAAGGGGGTAGCACCTTTCCTGTTGAAGCCCTTATCAGGATGATTGAAGTTGAGGGGCAACAATATCTTTTTTCAATCGAAAGCGACTTGACCGAAAAAAAGAAGACGGAAAAGCTGCAAATTGAACTCGAAGAGCAACTAAGGCAGAAATACAAAATGGAAGCTGTCGGTTTGATGGCTGGAGGGGTGGCTCATAATTTCAACAACGCACTGGCTATCGTGCTTGGAAATCTGGAAATGGCGCAGCGCAAAATCTCTGAGACGGGAAAGGTTAAAAAATACATCGAGACTGCACAAACCGCCGTCTTACGTTCCCGGGATCTGATCAGTCAAATTCTGATTTACAGTCGTAAGGGCAGCCTCAACAAGATGCCGATCCAGTTATCCTCCGTTTACAATGAAACGCTGAAACTAATTAACTCAACCAACCCGGCAACAATAAAGTTAACTGATACTATTTCCCCAAAAGGCGAATCGGTATCGATCTATGCCGACTCAGGCCAGATCCAAGAGGCATTGATTAACCTCTATACGAACGCGACACACGCACTCGATGAAAAAGGCGAGATTACGTTCTCACTCGTAACCGTTGAGCTGACTCAGGGTGATATGCCCGCTCAATATGACCGTTCCCCTGGAGTCTACGCCAGAGTCAGGGTGCAGGATAATGGTTGCGGAATTCCCCCCGATACTTTGACGAGAATCTTCGATCCGTTTTTTACCACGAAAGAAATCAATGTCGGCACGGGTATGGGGTTATCGACGGTCCAAGGTATTGTTGATCAGCATGAGGGGTTTATTAAAGTCAGAAGTGACCTTGGAAAATGGACAATATTTGACCTCTACTTCCCCGCCACAGAACCCCAACAACTGGCAGAGCAAGTCAAAAGCTTAGAACTTTCTCACGGCTCGGAAAAGATTCTTTTAGTCGATGACGACGAAATGCTGATCGACATCAATGAGCAGATGCTTGCTGAACTTGGCTATAGTGTAACTTCGGCACTCAGTGGCAAACAAGCGCTGGGTCTGATTAAGAAAAATCCTCAACTGTTTGATCTGGTGATCACCGACCAGACTATGCCGGAAATGACGGGCAAAGAATTGTCTGTGGAAATTATGAAAATCAATGCTCAACTGCCAATCATCCTATGTTCGGGGTATAGCTCTAAAATTTCAGCAACCAATATTGACCAATATGGCATTAAAGCCTATTGCGCCAAACCAGTGCGGTTGGCCGCACTTGCGCAGGTGGTCAGAAAAGTACTGGATCAAAAAGTGTAAGTGTGATTTACATTAATACTATTATTAACACACAAAACATTCAGCCCGATTCAGATCAAAGCTGGTCTTGAGTGAGATCAGTGGGGGAGATTCGGCTTGTCAAAAAGCAGGATTTCACTTTTGAAAGGGTAAAATCAGCTTGTTGCAGCAGACCTCTTTTTAAATGCTAAGTTTTGAAAAAAAACCACTACACAGAAAAGCCCAATCCTAATAATAAAAAAATTTGTCAACGAATCTCCTCTCATCACGTTGCAAGAGATACGGCAACCAGTTAATTCACGAATTATGTTAGCTAAATCAGTTTTCTGGTTGTAGATTTATAACGGTATCTTCATTTGAGAGAGAAGTTATGGCGAAATCAAAAGAAGCAAACACATCCACTGATTGGACACAATATAGGACTCCAGAATTTTTAAGAACAATGTTGGTTGGTCTCGCCATGGATTGCCCGCTAGACAAAGACCTATACCAATGCTCACTACGGTTTGAAAGGGCGCTGTCGTTTGACGAAAAGGCAGATTGGGCTAGATCGTTAACCAATAAAGAAATCATAAATTTATACTCAATTCATCGTCAGTGTTTTCACTCTACGGTCTAATCTTAATGTTTCCAGCGGCTATGACTGCTCACAACTTCGTTGGGCCGTATTGTTTTTTGAGCTGAAATAGTTACCCGCTTTATTTCGTTAAATTTAAAATTCATTTTTTTATGGTGCATTTCCAATCAATTGATTGTATTCGCAAATGTAGTTACATTTGAAATTTCACCATCTGCTCGTTCGAGCGATTTTCACCGGTCACAACGTCTAAGTTCTGAAGATTCTCGATACAAAGTGTGCCGGATGACAGGATCTGTAAGAATTTAGTATTAAACTCCGAGGAAATCATCTAACCATGTGAGAGGATAAATAAG
>JASJGU010000007.1:0-5067 GCA_033791385.1 Desulfuromusa sp. | reverse complement strand
CTTGGCTGTTTAGCTACGACGGTACCGGTATTTATGGCACTGTTTTTTACCGGGACCTTTGGCCTTGTTTACCTTCTCGGGATTGATGCACAAATTGTTATAGAAGTTCTCTATCGGAGTATGGATAAATTTGCTCTCGTGGTGGTGATGTTCTTTGTTCTCTGCGGAAACATCATGACCACTGGCAGCATTGTTGAAAAGCTCATACGCACCGCCAATGTGCTGGTTGGTTTTCTCCCTGGCGGACTGGCGATGGCGGGAATTCTTGCCTGTGGTTTTTTCGGTGCAATCTCGGGATCGACAGTTGCGACCGTCGTTGCTATCGGCGGATTTATGATCCCGGCACTGGTTGAAAATGATTATGATGAGCAGTTTTCGGTCGGAATAATGACCACAGCTCCCATTCTCGGGGTCGTGATCCCACCCTCAATCTCGATGATTTTATACGCCATGGTCAGCAACGACCCTCTTGAACAGTTGTTTTTAACCGGTTTTGTTCCCGGCCTTATGATCATGCTGGCAATGAGTCTCTATGCTTATATTGTCTGCAAGAGAAAAGGGCTGAAAACCACCAAGCGCCCGAGCCTAAAAGAAGCTTTATCAGTTGTCAGGGAAAGTATCTGGGCATTGTTTCTGCCAGTTTTGATTTTTGGTGGAATCTACTCAGGGATGTTCACTGCCAATGAAGCTGCTGTGGTGGCCTGTTTTTACGCCTTTTTTGTTGAAATCTGCATTCACCGTGACATGAAACTTATGGATGTAAAGCGGGTGATTATTTCTTCGGCGGTCACTTCTGCGACATTGTTAATTATTGTCGCTGGTGCTTCGGTCTTTGGTGAGTATCTCACCTTTGAGCAGATCCCCAACAAGATCGCCACTGTCGTTGTCAGCAACATTTCTTCCCCCTGGGTGTTTCTACTGGCGGTCAATATTCTCCTGCTGATCATCGGCATGTTCATGGACATTATTTCAGCGACCCTGATTCTGACCCCGATCTTTTTACCCTTGCTGAGTAAATTTGGAATCAACACCATGCATTTCGGTTTGCTGATGACCATCAATTTAGGAATTGGCTACTGTACCCCACCGCTGGGGGTCAGTTTGTATATCTCTGGAGCAACGGTTAACCGCGATCTGGTTTATGTGTCAAAAGCAGTTATGCCGTTTTTGCTGATTCAGATCACGATCCTGATGTTCTTGACCTTCTGTCCCGACCTGGTACTGTTCTTGCCACGCTGGGTCTATGGTTGATGGCGTTGAAACAATTTATTTTCTGATTAGCACAAATCTACTGGCGGAAGAGCAGTGCTAAACAGCGATTTATTTAGACGTTGCTGTAGTCAAATAATCTTTGGCTGGGGTAAACGGATAAAAGCAAAAAAACCAGCTCAGAGAGGCTGGTTTTTTTGTTACCGGTAGGTCAGCAGCTCAATATACTTAATCGAGCATTGCTGTCAGCTGCGTATTGTTTCGCTTCATCACAAACAAGTAACTTGCCTTCAGTTTTTTCGTAAAAAATGTTCCGACCCAGAGGGGACTCCAGACAACTCCAGCCATCAGCCAACGTTTCAGGGCAGCGGAGTCAGTTTTGTCAGCCTTGATAGTCAGATCAACCTGCTCGTATCCCAACCGGGAGATCTGTACCTGGTGCTGACTGCCAGTGCTGAGAGCATAGTCAAACTGAACTGGAGTTTTTCCGATCTCCGTTCCATTAATAGTGACCATCGCTCCCGGCGGTTCGGATTGGATGAACGCTTGATGCGGTGCGCAGCCGCTGAGAAATACGACCAGTACAAAAAGGGTGAACAGTTTACTTTTCATTTGGGTGCTCCTTTTAAGCTGAAGCGACTTGCGGCAAGCCTAGATGATGCTTTTATACTGCAATCCTTGTATTGCAATGCTTATGCCTTTAAATCTTGCCAATTGCTGGTTGTTCTCTCCCTGAGGATAACAAAAATAAGCTGTCTGATATTGTAGATATAACTCCTCTTTAATGTGTATATGCCCCTTATCGCCTTTATCTTGAAAGACTTAAGATCTCATTTTAGCGACATAAATTGTTTGAATGTGCAGATTTTGCGTAGACTTACTATAAGGAAGTTACTTATTGATTAGATAGTCACTCAAGAAACTCCCGGTATAGGAATTTGGCGATTGAGCAACCTGTTCAGGTGTGCCTGCGGCCACAATCGTCCCCCCCAAGGCCCCACCTTCCGGACCAAGATCAATAACGTAATCTGCTGTTTTTATAACATCGAGATTGTGTTCAATAACCACGACTGTATTGCCGGTTTCAACCAGTCGGTTAAGAACCTCGAGCAGCTTGTGGATATCGGCAAAATGCAATCCGGTGGTCGGTTCATCTAGGATATAGATGGTTTTTCCGGTTGCTCGTTTACTCAGTTCGCGGGACAGTTTGACCCGTTGTGCTTCCCCACCGGAGAGTGTTGTAGCGCTCTGTCCCAACTTGATATATCCGAGCCCGACATCGCGCACGGTCTGTAGTTTATTACTGATCCTGGGAATGTTTTCGAGAAAACGGCTGGCCTGATTAACCGTCATATCGAGAACCTCGGCAATGCTTTTCCCTTTGTATTTCACCTCCAGGGTTTCGCGATTGTAGCGGGCCCCTTTGCAAATTTCACATTGAACATAAACATCAGGTAAAAAGTGCATTTCGATTTTGATGATTCCATCGCCGCTGCAGGCTTCACAACGACCACCTTTGACATTGAAGGAGAAGCGCCCTGCTTTGTAACCGCGAATTTTTGCTTCCGGCAGATGGGCAAACAGTTCCCGGATGTCAGTAAAAACACCGGTATAAGTGGCTGGGTTGGAACGTGGTGTCCGGCCAATCGGCGATTGATCGATATCGATCACCTTGTCGAGTAATTCGAGACCAAGAATGTTTTTAACCGGTCCCGATTTTTCCCGCGTCCGGTGGAGCTTTTGCGCCAGGGCTTTGTACAGAGTTTCAATCACCAGGGATGATTTTCCAGACCCCGAGACTCCGGTGATACAGGTGAGAACGCCAAGGGGGATTTTGACGTCAACATCTTGCAGGTTATTGGCCCGGGCCCCGATAATTTCCAGCCAGCGCTGGGTTGAACGTCGCCCTGCTGGAACCATGATGCAGCGTTTTCCCGAAAGATAGTCCCCGGTTAACGAATCGGGATTTGCCAGAATCTGCTCAGGGGTTCCCTGCGCAACAACCTGACCGCCATGGATTCCTGCCGCAGGACCCATATCGATAACATGGTCAGCTGCGGTAATGGTTTCTGCGTCATGTTCAACCACCAGCACACTATTGCCCAGATCGCGCAGTCGCTTCAAAGTGGTCAACAGCCGCTGATTGTCGCGTTGATGCAGGCCGATGGAGGGTTCATCCAGAATATAAAGAACTCCGGTGAGAGAAGAGCCAATTTGCGTGGCCAGGCGGATACGTTGCCCCTCCCCGCCACTCAGCGTTCCAGCACTACGACTCAGGGTCAGATAATCAAGACCGACATGGGAGAGAAAGGAGAGTCGTTCGCGAACCTCTTTGAGTACCCGCCGGGCAATCTCCATATCTTTGTCAGACAGAACCAGCTCGCGAAAGAAAGCCTCTGCATCAGCAATTGACATATCCGTCACCTGCTGAATGTTCTTTTCTCCAACGGTAATGTGCAGTGCCTCGGGACGTAATCTTCCCCCTTCGCAGGTCTGGCAGGGGATGATGCTCATGAACCGTTCCAGGTTATCTCTGACCGAATCTGAATCGGTTTCATGATAGCGACGTTGCAGGTTGGGAATCACCCCCTCGAACGGTTTTTCATAGAAATGACGCCGCTCACCCTGATCGTAAAAAAACTGAACGGTCTCTTCACCTGAACCGTAGAGGATAATATTCTGCAGCCGATCAGGCAATTTGGCAAAGGGGCTGCGGATGTCAAACTGGTAGTGGCTGGAGAGAGCTTCCAGCAATGCTTGATAGTAGTAACCAGTACGGCTATCCCAGGGGACAATCGCGCCATCGCGTAAAGAAAATTCGGGATTTGGTACCACCTGCTCGTGGTCAAAATACATCTTAGTCCCAAGGCCGCTACAATCAGGGCAGGCACCGTGGGGATTATTAAAGGAGAACATTCGCGGTGAAACCTCTGGATAAGAGAGGCCACAATCGATACAAGCATGGTTTGCCGAGAACAGCTTGCTCGCTCCATCCGGGACTTCAATCCGAACCATTCCATCAGCTAAACGCAGTGCGGTTTCTACTGAGTCAGCGAGGCGCGATTCAATGTCCTCTTTCATCACCAGACGGTCAACAACAACTTCCAGAGTATGCTTTTTCTGCTTGTCCAGCTCAATTTTGTCGCCCAGTTCATACATTTCCCCATCGACCCGGATGCGGACAAATCCGTCGGCCTGTAACTGGGCCAGCTCTTTGCGGTATTCCCCTTTGCGGCTCCGGACAATCGGAGCCATGACCATTAATTTGGTTTTTTCTGGGAACTGCATGACCTGATCGACCATCTGTTCAATGGTCTGAGAGCGGATTGGGTTGCCGCAGCGGTGACAGAGAATTTGCCCAACCCGGGCATAAAGAAGGCGCAAATAATCGTAGATTTCAGTGACTGTCCCCACCGTTGAACGGGGATTTTTCGAGGTGGTCTTCTGCTCAATCGAGATCGCCGGGGAAAGACCATCGATCTGATCAACGTCTGGTTTTTCCATCTGTTCCAGAAATTGTCGCGCGTAGGAAGACAAGCTTTCCACATAACGACGCTGCCCTTCAGCATAGAGGGTATCGAATGCCAGTGTCGATTTGCCTGACCCGGAAAGCCCGGTGAACACAATCAGTGCGTTTCTCGGCAGATCAACATCAATATTTTTCAAATTATGCATCCGTGCACCACGAATGGATAGAATCTTTGGTTCCATGAATATTTACACCGGTAAATCGAGAAGGGAAATTTTACTGCTTTATTAGATTTTGATGATCTACTTTGATACAACGATCCATAATGACTAAAATGCCATGGCTCTGAGCGAGTACGGCGGCTTCTTCATTCACAATGCCCTGCTGCA
>JASJGU010000006.1:0-3173 GCA_033791385.1 Desulfuromusa sp. | reverse complement strand
CCCATCCGCCCAATGTACGCAATAACATCTGAACGCTAAGCGGTATTTCACCGACATGAGCCTGGGTAACGTAGCGTAAATCCTTGCTGGGTTTAATCACCAGGCTATTGATATTTACCAAACCGGTCTCGTGGCGTTTTTCTTCGGACACCAGTTCAAGGGTTTTGTTGATACGCTTCATCCGCGCCAGGTCGGCATTGAGTCTGTCCATGAAAATGGTGTCCATGAGGTAACCGCCAATTTCGCCCGCCGATGGATAATCTGCCGGGCTATCGGGCGGCAGATCAGGTTTTTCATCTCGTGTGCCAATCACCATAATCCTGTTTGCACCAAGGTGTATGGCAGGGCTAAGCGGGGCAGCCATACGCATACCACCATCGCCAAAATATTCGTTGCCGATACGCTCGGCAGGAAAGAGGATTGGCAGGGCTGCTGAAGCCAGCAGGTGTTGGACGTTCAGCTCTTCTGACAGTCCCCGGCGACGTGTACGTTGCCAGTCCGCAATACCTTCCTATGCCTGGAAATAACTCGTTGCAGAGGCACTGGTGTAACCAGATGCCGTCACAGCCACACCCCTCAACGCACCCAGGTCAATCGCGGTCTGAATACCCTCCAGGTGCAGTGTGCTATGCAAAAACAGACGTAAGGGTGTGTTATCCAGGAATGCCCTTGGATCCGTCTTGATCAGACCACCGGACAATACGGTGAGCGCAAACCGCATTCCGGATCTGAATACGGTCCAGGCATCGGTGCGGTAGACACGCGCGCAATACATGCTGCGCCAGAATGCTTCCAACCGTTGAACTCCGGCGGAGAACTCATGTGCATGGCTGGCCAAAACCGCCGCATTGATCGCACCCACTGATGTTCCGCAAATGACGGGGAACGGATTACCCCGATCCGTTGTCAATTCACTGATTGCCTTGAGCACGCCCACCTGGTAGGCGCCACGTGCACCGCCACCGGGCAACACCAGTGCTGTGCAGTTTGATGATGTGTTTGACATGTCAGTTTGGCTTTGGCTCTGTGTTCCGATAATGTACGTACCCGACAAACCCGATTGAAGTCCGGATACTTCCATGAAATGAGTTTCAATGCCAGTAAATGTATAATGTGACCGGATGGCACATCAATCTATAGGACAGAAGTGGGTTTTGGTCCGCATCAGTCCAGGGAGCAGGATTGGAAAATTTAAAGAATAAGCACTGTAAGCCCTGCGAAGGTGGCGTTTGTCCAATGGATGAGCGTCATTCCATATTGCATCTGGATCAATTACCGGGTTGGGAACTGACTGAAGACAAGTCCGGTATCACCAGAACACTCCGGTTCAAGGTTTTTTTGGAAACGATCTCTTTTATCAATGCCATGGCCTACATGTCCGAGCAACAAGGGCATCATCCGGATTTTTCAGCCGGATATAATTACTGTGAAGTGCGCTACACCACCCACGCCATTGGTGGTTTGTCTGAAAATGATTTCATCTGTGCTGCAAAAATCAACGACCTGCTGGAACCCTGACTAATGACTGAATTCTCCTTACAGACACCGCCCCCCGAAGACAGTCGTCATGATCGTCTGAAGGATGCGGTCAGCGCCGTTAACAGGATCGTTATGGGCAAGGAGCAACAGGTCAAGCTCGCATTCAGCTGTTTACTGGCTGGCGGCCACCTTTTGATCGAAGATTTGCCCGGAGTCGGCAAAACCACCCTGGCACACGCCTTGGCTGCCGTCATTGGCGTACGCTACCAGCGTATTCAATTTACCAGTGACCTGTTGCCGGCAGATATCCTGGGTGTTTCCATTTACAGTCGTGATCAGGAAAAATTTGAATTTCACCCGGGCCCGATATTTTCGCAACTGGTTCTTGCCGATGAAATCAACCGCGCCACACCCAAATCACAGAGCGCCCTGCTCGAAGCGATGGCAGAAGGCCAGGTTACCATCGAGGGTGAGACACATATTTTGCCCAAACCGTTTTTTGTGATTGCAACCCAGAATCCACTTGACCTGGGTGGTACTTTCGCGCTGCCTGATTCGCAACTGGATCGTTTCCTTTTGAGCATATCGCTGGGTTTCCCGGAACCGGAAGTTGAACGTGAGTTACTAATCGCAAGGGACAGGATTCTGGTACTGCAGGATACACAGGCAATAATCAGCCCGGACGATGTATTGCAACTCTACCGGGATTGCCAGAAAATACATGTCAGCCAGGCTCTGCTGGACTACGTTCAGGCCTTGCTTGCCGGAACACGTAACAGTCGCTGGTTCGAAACCGGCCTGTCACCAAGGGCGGGGATCGCAATGCTGCACTGCAGCAGGGCATTTGCATTTCTGGAAGGCAGGGATTTTGCAATTCCGGAGGACGTCAAGGCCATATTCCCAAGTCTTGCGCGTCATCGTATGAGTGTTCCGCATGGCATGGAAACTTCGGTCAAAGAGCAGATTTCTGACTTACTGAGCCAGGTTGCAATCCCCTGACCGAACCGATGGTAACGGTCGTCGCCCCACCCGCACGCAACTCTATCAAAGACGTCGTATTGAGTTGGGTTAAGAAACGCATTCACGCCAAACGTGGCCCAATGACACCACCATTTGAGCTGGAATACCGGCATATCTTTGTGCTGCCGACAAAATTCGGTTGGGGTTTCGGGATCATGCTGGTTTTCATGGCGCTCGGTGGTCTTAACTTTAATAACAACATGGCCCTGATGCTGGTTTTCATGCTCGCTACCATTGCACAACTTACTACACTGATCGCGTATCGTAACCTGTCCGGATTGAAACTTGATAACATCCATTGCGACCCTGTCTTTTGTGGTGAGGATGCTCGTTTCCAGGTTTTTGTTTCCAACCAGAATGTACGTCAGCGTTTTGCTATCCAGGCTGGATTTAAACAGGCACAGGACTGCAGGGACTTCAAACTCAATTCATGCGAGTCATTTAACCTGAAGCGACCGACGCTGACACGTGGCTGGCTTGAGATGCCATCTTTCCAGTTGGAGACACGTTTCCCATTAGGTTTTTTTAAAGCATGGTCATGGATTTTTCCACAAACACGCTGCCTGGTTTATCCGGCACCCTCGAGAAGGGCTCCACCGCTGCCCAACACAGGCCATGGCCAGTCAGGCCGTGCTGTAAAGGGTGACGGTGATGAGGTTCATGGGCTACGCAAA
>JASJGU010000005.1:0-13816 GCA_033791385.1 Desulfuromusa sp. | reverse complement strand
GCCAACCGCAATAAGACCGGCCACAGTCGAGTTGGAACTGATATGGAGTTGGACCTTCTCGGTTTTAAGATCAACTGATCCCGTTCCCAGCATTTTCAGTTTATCAGAGTCAAAGGCGTACCCCCTGTCCGAGGTGGCGATACCGTCCTTGATGTCATAATGAACGGTCCAGCAGTTCAGCTTGATGTCATCTTCCTCTTTGGCCAGAGGTTTCAGCTTATGAGCGATTGCAAAAACCAGGTTTTCATCAGCCAGTCCAGCATCATACCGAAGCAGCCCTTCTCCAGCGCTCCACGAGACCTGTCCGTTCAGGCCGGCTGCCAGCTCCTTGATCGAACTGCCCTGCCCGCTCAATTCAATATCTCCATCCATCTTGCTGCCAGTCAAAACATCTTCATTCCTGACCGCCCTGAGCCAGGCTCCCAGGTCGATCTGGCTGGCATGGATACGGGTGGTGACGGTGGGGGGTGCTGGATGACTGTTGACGACCAGATCTGCTGTCATTTTGCCTCCACCGACTTCAATGCTTGCGTCCTTGATGGTGAGCAGACCGTCTTCAAGGAGAAGCTTGATCTTCAGGTTTTGTAGCGGATTTCCGGTCAGGTTGATTTTGTCGGCGTGCAGAGATATGTCGGCATCGAACTTCTGTAAAGCAGAGAACGGGAGGGGTTCCGGAGAGAAAACATGAACTGACTGTTCTTCTGTGTCGCTCTCCTCCGGTGTTACAGTTGCCGATTTTTGCGCCCCCCCCACTGCCTTGTCACTGGTGATTCCTGGTGTGACAATCTGCGTTGCGGTTAATTGCGAGACGATCTTGAGGCGCTTCTTTCCGGTGTCAAAAGTGATCGCTCCGGAAATGTCAGATGCGCCGCTCCTGGCCTTGAATCGATCCAACTGATAACCGGACTTTAGTTCTTTGATCTGGGCACTGGCCTCCAGTGGTCCGAAATCCGGCAGGTCACTACCGACAAGCCAGGAAAGGCTGGACGCCTTGGCGGTCTTCACGGTCAGGTCCAGGTTCCAACCGGAAAAATCCATCGGCCGCTCCACACTCCCTTTGCCGTGCAACTGCCCCCCGGCATATTCAACGGTCAAATCATATTGATAGGGTTTGTTCTGAAAAAAGATGTGGGCCGCATCCATGGTCCCATGTGACTTGAATGGTGTTTTTTCGTCGGTTGCCTGGAGCTCAAACTGAAACGTCCCGTCGGCAGCAATCGCATGCCCCGAGAATTCAGCGATAAGGAAATTGTCGGTTTTACCGGTGATGCCGTTCCGGTAAAAGAATTTTCCATTGCTGATTTCAACGCGCCGTATCTGAAATTCGCGAACCAACCCTGTTTCATCGTCTTGTTCAGAGTTTTTTTTCTGCGCTGTGGAATCTGGTTCAAAATCCCAATTGCTGCGCCCTTTGGAATCGGTCTCAATAACAAGCTCAGGATTATCAAAGAGCAGCTGCTCAATCTCTACCACACCAGTCAACAGGGGAAATAGATTTGCTTTCAGCGTAAGGCTGGAGGCTTTCAACATCTGGGGATGATCGCTCCAACCGGCATTTTCCAGGCTGACTCCTTTCAACGTCACCGCAGGACTGAACGATATTTCGAACTGAATGTCTTCTGCCGTAAACTTACGCCCTGTAGAGCTTTCCACTTCTGCGATAAGCCACTGTTCGAATTGCCCCACATGGCTTGATAGGTACAGGATCGCGGAAATCAACAGAGTCAAGATCAGAACAAGGACGATTGCCAGAGCTTTTTTCAGTGGTTTTTTCGACCGCGACTTTGCAGGCATGATCAATATCCTCGTTCTAACTCTGGAGATGAGGTCGAGCGGTTCAGAAGATTTTTCAAGGGCAACAGGACTGGCAAAAAATATGCTGTCATTGTTCCTTACAAACTGGGCGCGCATTCAACAAAATAAATGACAGCATAGAATTTCTTCTTTGCAAATATTAGTAAATCCGGTGTCCCAATAACGGCACAAGAAATAATTTTTCGCTAGGCTAGACAGAAAAAATCAAAGGGTTACGGTAGAAATCCATAACCCTTTGTTTTTATTTGGTTGGCGGAGGTAGATGTGAATCGAACACACCAGGGACGGGATACGCCCCGCATCGGTTTTGAAGACCGTGAGCCGCACCAGCGAACTAACTACCTCCGTAATAAACTTTGGCGATTCTACGTTTATTGAATATTTTCTTCAATAAAAAACTCGCAAATGTTCTTAAGGCTAATCGGGAGACAGAATGTGAATTCAGTCCCCGTTTATTAGTCAATAGCCTAAAGCGGTTGTGGCTCCGAGCAGGTGGATGTCTATTTTTTCTCCTGCAGCATAAAAATCACGCTCTGCCGCCAGCAGGGCAATTCCCTGGGCATTGACCAGAGTGCGCAGGATTCCGGTATTTTGGTCACCGGCACTGCTGACCAGCATTTCACCATCCTGATTGATACTTACAGCGACGCGTAAAATCTGCAGACGGCCTACTTTTTTCTTGATCGGTTCGGTCAGGGTGGCTCGATGCAGTGTTTTCAGCACGGTGCGATGCCCCATCATTTTCAATAGGGCGGGGCGGACAAATTCCTCGAAAGTTAATAGTGTGGAAACCGGATTTCCGGGCAGTGAAAAAACTGGCGTATTATTGTTCATCCCGAAAGCTGTCGGGTGGCCCGGTTTAATATTGAGTTTCCAAAAGACCTCTTTAACTCCAAATTCTGCAAGGACTTCACGAACCATGTCCCGATCACCGGAAGAAACTCCGGCGGAGGTGATTAACACATCGGACTGCAGACCCTCTTTGATTTTTTCGCGCAGATTGGGCAGGTTGTCGCGGGCAATACCAAGCATCACCGGCACAGCAGCAATTTCTTGAACGGCGGCAGCAAGAGCCCAGGAATTGCTGTTGACGATTCCGCCGTCGAAATAAAGTTCGTCAATTTCCTGTAATTCATCTCCTGTAGCGAGGATGGCAACGCGGGCGCGACGGCGAACGGGAACAGTTGCTAAGCGGAATGAAGCGAGTAAGCTGATTTCTGCTGAACGGAGCAGGGTTCCAGCCGGGATGACTTGATCGCCGGGGCGGATGTCTTCTCCGGACCAGCGAATATGGTTCCCCTTTTTTACCGTATGCAGAATGGTGATTTTGTCTTGATCTTCTTTGCAGTCTTCCAGAGGGACCACTGCATCGGCTCCTTGTGGAATGGGAGCTCCAGTCATGATTTTAACAACTGTTCCCGGTTTGACTGTATATAAAGAGGTTTCCCCTGCCGACAGGTAGCCCGCTATGGGAAGGGTTGTTCCGGGGGAACAATCTGCCGTTTGAACCGCATAACCATCCATCGCAGAATTATCAAAGGGGGGCAACGATTGATGCGCAACGATATCTTCAGCAATAGCTCGACCTGCTGCATTAAGCAACGGAACTTTTTCAATCGCAAGAGAGGGAACAGTGTCAAGTATCTGCTGACGGGCTTCATAAAATGAGATTGGCATAGCGGTTCCTTAACGTAAGGCTAATTCCTGTTTTTCCATGCGCAACATCCGGTCACGTAGTTCTGCTGCTTTTTCAAAATTGAGATCGGCAGCTGCGGCCAGCATCTCTTTTTTGAGTTCTGTAATTTTCTTTTTCAACTGCTCTGGGTTGCCATATTCTACACCTTCTTCAGCTATCATTGATCGTTCAATGTCAGATTTTGCTGAAAGGTCTTCAAGGATGGATCGCATTGATTTCTTAATCGATTGCGGTGTGATGCCATGTTCTTCGTTGTGGGCCAACTGTTTCGTGCGGCGCCGTTCTGTTTCATCGAGGCAGGCTTGCATCGATTTGGTGATTTTGTCAGCATACATGATCACCCGTCCATCGACATTGCGCGCCGTTCGTCCACAGGTTTGAATCAGTGCGCGAGCCGAGCGGAGAAAGCCTTCTTTGTCGGCATCCAGGATGGTGACCAGCGCTACTTCTGGAATATCCAATCCTTCGCGTAACAGATTGATGCCAATCAAAACATCAAACTCTCCTTCACGTAAAGCGCGGATAATTTGCACTCGTTCAAGGGTGTCGATATCAGAATGGAGATAGTTTACGCGGATATTCAATTCTTTTAAATAACTGGTGAGATCTTCGGCCATCCGTTTGGTTAATGTGGTCACCAGCACCCGTGCATTGTTTTTGACGGTCTTGCGGATTTCTTCGATCAGATCATCCACTTGTTCGGTAGCCGGGCGGATTTCAATCGGGGGGTCGACCAATCCGGTTGGACGGATCACCTGTTCCACAAAGACACCGTGAGCCTGTTCCAGTTCATAGTCGGCGGGGGTGGCCGAAACATAGACTGTCTGCGGCTGACGTTTTTGGAATTCTTCAAACATCAACGGACGGTTGTCGAGCGCCGAAGGGAGGCGGAAACCGTAGTTCACCAGAGTTTCTTTGCGTGAGCGGTCACCCCGATACATCCCCCCGACCTGGCTGACGCTGACATGACTTTCATCGATAAACATCAGGGCATTATCCGGCAGGTAAGAAAGCAGCGTTGCTGGTGGTTCTCCAACCTTACGGCCATCCAGAAAGCGGGAATAATTTTCAATTCCCTGGCAATAACCCATTTCTTCGATCATCTCAATATCGAACAAGGTGCGCTGTTCGATGCGCTGTGCTTCCAGGAGCATGTTGCGCTCTTTAAAATACTGAATCCGCCCTTGTAGCTCATCCTGAATTTCGGTAATGGCCCGTTTTAAGGTCGGCTTGGTTGCGACATAATGGCTGGCAGGAAAGATAGCTGTACGGTCAAGTCGGTCAATAACCTTGCCGCGCAAGGGGTCTATTTCGCTGATCGCGTCGATTTCATCACCAAAAAACTCAATCCGCAAAGCCCGTTTTTCTTCATAAGCGGGAAATATTTCGACGCTGTCACCGCGCACCCGGAAGGTGCCACGATGGAAATCAATATCATTTCGCTCGTACTGGATTTCAACCAGATTGTGGAGAAATTTGTTGCGGTCCAGTTCCATCCCGGTCTGCAGGTTGACCAGCATGCCGTAATAGGCCTCTGGAGAGCCGAGGCCGTAGATGCAACTGACGGAGGCGACAATCAGCACATCACGTCGTGATAACAGGGAGCGAGTGGCGCTGTGGCGGAGTTTATCGATCTCTTCATTGATTGAACTGTCTTTATCGATAAAGGTGTCTGTGGAAGGGACGTAGGCTTCGGGCTGGTAGTAATCGTAGTAGCTGACAAAATATTCGACGGCGTTGTTTGGAAACAGATCCTTGAACTCACTATAGAGTTGTGCCGCGAGGGTTTTATTGTGAGCCAGAACCAGAGTCGGTCGTTGCAGCTGATTGACCATGTTGGCCATGGTGAAGGTTTTTCCCGAGCCGGTGACCCCAAGTAGAACCTGATGACGGTCTCCGCGCTCGATCCCTTCGACCAACTCTTGAATCGCTTGGGGTTGATCGCCAGCGGGTTGAAAATCGGATTGCAATTTAAACCGAGCCACTTTTCTACCTATCTTGAGTTATGCGCTAAACTGACTAATCTTTGTTGACACGGAGGACCAAGAGGTTCAGACTCTCGACCTTTTTGAAGATTAGCAGAAAATGAAACATCGGAGCTTTAGAAGGATATGATATGAACGACAAAAAACGCAAATTTGTTTATTCAGTTTTCTGGAACTGCGGACTGATAATTGTTGGTTCCTTGATTCAAACGGTTGTTCTTAAAGGGATTGCGGCTCCCCATCAGTTTATTCCTGGTGGATTGTTCGGCATTGCTTCGTTGTTGCATTATCTGACCGATTGGCTGAATCCGGGCTTGCTCTATCTGTGCCTTAATATTCCGATGTTTATTCTTGGTTATCTGTTTGTATCGCGACGATTCCTCTGGTACAGCGCACTAGCAATGCTAGTTGTTTCATTGACGTATCAGTTTATCAACATCCCGATTCAAATCGACAATCAGCTTTATGCTGCCATCGTTTTCGGTGCTGTTTTGGGTGTTGGCAGTGGCACCGTTTTACGTTCACTCGGGTCGAATGGCGGTGCGGATGTCCTGGCAATCATTCTCAATCAGAAATATAATTTGGGGGTTGGGAAGTTCTCGTTCGGTTTTAATATGCTTCTCTATCTGGTCTGCTTTTTTTCGATGCCGGCTGATCTTGTTATTGCCTCAATGATTGCTGTATTTATCGCTGCACAGGCGATTGATTATACCTTATCATTGTTCAGTCAGCGCAAGCTGGTTTTTGTCATTTCGCCACAGGCAGAAGAGGTTGCTGCTCAAGTGATGAGTCACTTGAAAATCGGCACAACACTGGTGCCAGCTGTTGGAGCCTACCGCCGAGAGGCTAAAACAGTGCTGATGGTGGTGATCAACAATATTCAGCTCAAACGGTTGGAAGAAATTGTATTCACGGCGGATGAGCATGCCTTGTTTATCGTTGAGAACACCTTCAATGTGCTGGGATCAACTTTTTCAAAGCGAAAGCTCTATTGAATTTGGTTCTTGCTCCTATGAGTTCCCCGGGGCTGTACCAGCTCTCTGCGGCATCGGGGGGACCAGTAGGGCTGGATCAAGGCGCTGATCAAACCAGTTAATCCGCCAGTCAAGATGGGGACCGGTGACCCGGCCGGTTGCACCGACGGTGGCAATTGTTTCTCCTTGAATCACCTGCGTTCCTTCTTTGACCAGAATTTCATGCAGATGCAGAAAGCTGGAGGACAGTCCATGGCCGTGGTCGATAACCAGGGTTGCTCCGGAAAAGAACATGCCTTCATGAACCATCGTCACCAAGCCCCCTGCCGGGGCTTTAACGGGAGTTCCTGTCGGAGCTGCGATGTCGATGCCAAAGTGGGGTCGGCGTGGCTCGCCATTCAAGATCCGCTGACTGCCATAAATTCCACTGATCCGACCGATCACCGGCCAGATAAAACTCTCCTGAAAGTTCAGCCGGGGACTATTTGTCTTTCGGGCTGTTGCCACCCGATTTGCCTCATTTCCAATCCGGCGCAGGTCTTCCTCACTCGGATCCATCATCCGTTTGCTGATCCCGTTGATTTTCTGGATGTTGTATTGTCGTTGTTGGAGAGTAAACTCATAACTATGAGCTGTGCCGGAAGAATCGACCCAGGTTAGATGCTGTTGTGGTGATATGTCACGACCGAAGCCAAGAATAAAGGAACCATCCGGAGCAATTTTTAACGGCCGATCAGCGTAGAAAACTTGGGTTCCCGAATCGGCATGGCCAAAGAGTAGTCCACCCTGAGTCGAAGACCCCTCAAGTTGCAATTCAGCCACACAGGGTGTTGAAGTGCCGATAAATATAACGGCAAGAATGACTCTTAACAGCGAAAATTTCATTTTTAACTTCTTCTTTCTATTTACTGCTGATATTGAATTCTACCCGACTCGCCGGGCCATCTTTGGGTGGCTGATAAATATCTGTCTTCTTCAGAAAAAGTCGGGGCTTGATCTCTTCGTTGACTGCCTGCAGGGCATCACGAACTGCTAGAGCTCGTGCTTTTGCCAGCCCTTGAACCTGTTCTTCTCCGGCTGGGATATTAGTCAGCAGCAGCTTTTCCATTTCAGGAACCGGGAGTTTTTTGAGTATTCCGATGAAATTTCGTGGTCGGGGGAATTCCGTGTTTTTGTAGACGTCCAATAGAACCACCGGGTACTCTTCCTCGCTGATGATAATGTCCGGCTTCGATGCTGGAGCGGTGCCATCTTCTTCCATGGTACGCCACTTTGTATCAACTAGCATCTGTCGCAGTTGATCTTGTCGGTAACCTTCCGGATCTAGTTCTTTGTCGGCGTAACCACTGATTTCAAGCGTTAACGCCGGTCGTTTAGCAAGCATTTCAGCCAAACCGGCAAGTTTTGTCAACTGAGCTTCATCAATTGTTGTGATCCCACTGGCAAAGCTGATACCAGTGAAATCTTCATCCCCGCCGAGCATTGAAGAAAGCAGGGAAAATGGTGATGTGGCTGCTTTGACTAACAGGTTTTTTAGCACTGTGAAGATAACACCAGCGATGCTGAAATCTGGGTCGCTCAGGTCCCCGGAAATAGGAATATCAAGGTGAATTTCATCGTTATTGTCCTTTAGTAGCGCGACAGCAAACGCAACGGGAAGGGAGGTCGCCTGGTCGCTTTCAACAATATTGCCAAAGGTAAACTGGTCAATCATAACTTTGTTTTTTGCACTGATTTTCTGATGTTCTATATGGTAAGTCAGATCAAGATAAAGTTTCCCCTTGTCGATCACATAGCCAAGATAAGTTCCCGAATAGGGTGTCATCGGAGTCAGGTCGATATCTTTGAAGCTGAGGGTCAGATCAGCAAACAGATCACGACTTAGAGGATTAATTTTCCCACTGATCGTCAGTGGCGAATGGTTCTCCAGTTGGCCGCGTAAATCAACATCTGCCTGCATCTGTTCGGCAGAAGCTAGTCCTGTGACTCGACCGCCCAATTCATACATGGTTGTAGAGAAGATGCTTGAAAGATGCCGATCTATAAAGGAGACAGTTCCGCCCTGCAATGTCAGAGAATCAATGCTGATATCAGGGGGGTCTGATGGGACGGTCTCTTCAGTGATGACGGTTTCTTCGATTCTGGGTGACTTCGAATCGGTCTCTTTGCCGTCATTTTCTCCCTCGGTTGCAGTAATACTGGTCAGATTAACCCGCCCTTCAGGGGTGATCTGAATATTTGCCAGATAATCACTGAGGACAACGTCTTTGATGTGGAGTGAAAGAGGAGCAATCTCCCCCGTAATGCCATCAATGTTGAGGGTTTCCCAGGTGAGAAGTGCACCGTCGCCGATAGGGTCGCGCAGGTCGAAGTTGTTGACGTGGATCTTTCCAGAAAAATCCCCACTGAATTTGTCAGCTTCTTGGTTGAGGTTTACAGCTAAAGTTGAAAAAAACTTACCCTCTTTGAGGTTAATTCTGACCCCTTCCGGTACAAAGTTGTTAAAGAAGATCAGAGGGAATGATTTGATCTGGGTTTGTGCCCGGAGCTGCAGAGGGGTGTGAACCACTGTACCGTCAACCTTGATACTGCCTTTTTTACCAACGTTTGCAGAAACAGCAAAAGGGCTTTTTTCAGCAACTGGATACCTGAGATTTTCCGCATGCAGATTGAAGTCACGAATATTGACTTGTGGTTGTTTGGCCAGGCTGAGATCGGTTAACAGGAGTTGGAATTTCTGTAGATCAACACTCTCTGCACCGATTTTCCAGGGTCGATTCGGTTCGCTAACCTCTTGTAATGCTGCCGATCTCGGTTGTTCTCGTAGCAGTCGTAAGGGTGAAAAACTGCCATCCGCCAGGCGGGTTGCTTTGATATTTCCACCGCTTAATTGGATGGTGCCGAGGCTGATATCTTGTTGTTGCAGATCAAAAGAACTGTCGTTGATGCTGAAGGTTGACAAGCTAAACTGATCCTTGTCTGAAAAGGGAACCAACAAGTCATTCAGCGCTATCTGAGCCTGCTGAACTTTTATATTGCCATTTTCGGTGTAAATGATTTGCCCGGAAAGATTCAGAATGCCTTCAATCGGGGCGGTCAACCACCCTTCCAGATAGGGATAATAAGGTTTCAGGGGAAGTGTGTCAGCGGTTAACTCCATAACGGCAGCTGCTGGATTAACCCCCAGTTCGCCGCTGAGCTCGATGGCAAGGTCACGGCCGGTAAGTAGTTTCAAGGATGCTGCCGTTTTTTGCTCTGGATGGGTTGAGAGATTGTTTAATTCCAGATTGATCGAGCGAATTTCTTCACTGATCCCACCCGCAACAAAATTATCGCGAAAATGAACCTGCCCATCAATCAAGGCTAGTTTCTCAATTTTAAGGAGGGGCCAGTTACCAGCTGCGTCTTCTTCAGTCGTAGCTTCTTCTTTTACAACTGACGCTGTTTCTTTCGGCATCATGATGCGCTGAAAATTCCAATGCCCTGATTTGTCCCGGTCGACATAGACCTGTGGTTCATAGATGTCGAGAGACACCAGGTTGAAATCTTGGGTAAAGAGATCTGCCCAGTCGAGATCGAGAATCAGGGTGGGCATGCGGAACAATTCCCGACCATCCAGTTCGCGTAGATCAATATCGGAGAGTGCTAGTTCGCCGCCTATCAATAACTTGGGTTTTTCATTTTTAGAAACCCGGTAGGCCAGGTCGATTTCACAATCAAGAATCCCCTGTTTGATCTCTATCGGCAGCGGAATTGGTGAATGGAATGCATAATAGGCAAGATCAGCATGACCTAAAGTCAAAAAAAGTTGGGTCTCCAACGAATCCTTAAACGGCTTCAGCCTTCCATCAGCGCTGATTTCCGCGCCGTTCAACCGCATGCGAAGCAGTGGCTCAACATAATTATCAATCAAGTAGGGGATGTTGCCAATAAAGGGAACGTTCAAGGCCAGTTCACGGATCTGGTGCTGCGATTTTTTCTCCGAAGTTTGGTCGGTAAAATCCAGGCTGCCGCCTGTCAGGATAATATTATTGAAGGAAAAAAGAAGCGGTTTTTTAGGTGCTGCAGATTCCGGTTCAGGGGTGTCACTTCCTAACCGGGTAAAATCGGAGAAATTAAATTCCTGCTTGCCAAGCAGTGCGAGATTGACAAAAGGGTCATCCAGTTCGACACGGTCAAGAATGATCGCCTGTTTCATGATAGATTTAATACTGCCTGAAAGCATCAACCGTTTAAATGCAACAAAGGTTTGATCGTCATTCTGTTCAGTCAGTTTTGTTCCATTGATTTCCACTGTCAGCGTAAAAGGATTGAAGAATGCTTTTTCAATCGTTAAAGTGCGATCAGTGTTTTCGGAGATCCAATGACTGCCTTGTTTTTTGATCTGCCAGGGGACGATCAACATCGTAGAAAGCAGCAATCCAAAAACAACCACAACAGAAATCAGAGTAATTTTCAACCAGCGCGACATAGGTCTCTCCATAGGAAGTGTTGCTAAAGTCTATCATAACCTGAAAGTGGTCGCCTGCAAAGCTTAGCCAGCTTATGACGTTTTGCGAATGGATCAAATACAACTGGTTAAGTTTTCTATTGAAGTGAGTAATGAGATGACAACATTCAAAGTAGAAATCTATCAACTTCGGCGGCAAAAATTAGTTCAGCAGGTCAAGAGCGGCTTAATTCTGCTGTTGGGAAATGTCGATTCTCCCTTTAACTCAGCAGACAATTGCTATCGTTTTCGTCAGGCCAGCAGCTTTCTCTATTTTTGCGGTTTGGATTCGCCTGGACTTGCGGTCTTGGTGGATGCTGAGACCGGTCGTGAAATTCTGTTTGGAAAACAACAGAGCCTAGACGATGTGATCTGGAGCGGCCCACAGCCAACCTTACAGCATAAGGCGGAGCAGGTTGGGATTGCCGAGGTGGCACCAGTTTCCGATTTGAAAAATCTCCTTTCTGCTTCAATCGCTGCGGGGAGAACGGTTCACTATCTGCCGACCTGTCGGGCCGAAAATAAAATCATACTGGGTGGATTGTTGGGCAAAAGTATTACAGATGTGGATAAGGATGTTTCTATCTCGTTAATCAAAGCGGTTGTGGCTCTCCGATCGATTAAGGGTGAGGAAGAGATTGTAGAGCTGGAGGCTGCAGCTGATCTGGGTTATCAACTTCATACCACGGCCATGAAAATGGCCCGAGCAGGCGTGTATGAATGGGAAATTTCTGGTGAGCTGGAAGCCGTTGCCGCGCGTGCCGGAAGGATGCTCTCTTTTCCGCCGATTGTCACTATCCATGGTGAAACCCTGCATAATCACCAGCGGAATAACCAGTTACAAGATGGCGACCTGCTCCTCGTTGATTGTGGTGCAGAAAGCTGTTTGCACTATGCCTCCGATCATACCCGTACTGTCTCGGTCGGGGGGAAGTTCAGCCCTCGGCAACGAGATATTTATCAGGTTGTTCTGGCCGTTATGTCGCGGGCGCGTGAGTTGATTCGGCCCGGTATTGCTTATCTTGATGTCCATCTGGCTGCCTGTCGAACCTTGGTAGAGGGTTTGCATTCTCTCGGGTTGATGCATGGAGGTGTTGACCAAGCTGTTGCCGCCGGTGCCCACGCACTGTTTATGCCACACGGGTTGGGCCACATGCTGGGTCTAGATGTTCATGACATGGAAGATCTTGGTGAGGATTATGTCGGATACGATGGCACAATTCAGCGTTCAACCCAGTTCGGATTCTCCGGGCTGCGGTTGGGGCGTGAACTTCAGGAAGGTTTTGTCCTGACGGTGGAGCCGGGGATCTATTTTATCCCGAAATTGATAGAACAGTGGAAGAATGAGGGTCGGCATGCAGAATTTATTAATTATGCTAGACTGTCAGAGTATTTGAAATTCGGTGGAATTCGCCTGGAGGATGACCTTTTGGTCACGAATCAGGGGAGCCGGCTGCTGGGTCAACCAATTCCTTTGCAGATCGAAGAAATTGAAAATGGAACAGGGCTTTCCTTGACAGCCTGCTGATCTCTCTATAGATTTTTCCCTTGGGCAAAATTTAATGAGTTGCTGTGACATCATTTAAATTTTGCCTTTACTCAATTTTAAAGGAGGCTTCAACTATGCAAAAATTTCTAACCCGATTTTTACCATTTCTGCTCCTGTTGCTGTTTGTTGGCCAGGCGCAGGCTAAAACTCTGGTCTACTGTTCCGAAGGTAGTCCGGAAGGCTTCAATCCTTCTCTCTATACGGCTGGGACCACATTTGATGCCACCTCAAAGAACGTGTTTGAAGGTCTGACCCATTTTATTGTTGGAACCACTAAGCTTGAGCCAGGAATGGCCGAGAGTTGGGAGGTTTCTGCTGACGCTAAAACTTACACCTTCAAATTGCGCAAAGGTGTCAAGTTTCATTCCGCTAAACATTTTAAACCGACCCGCGATATGAATGCTGATGACATCATTTATACCTTTGAGCGGCAGTGGAAAAAAGATCATCCATTTTATGCAATCTCCGGCGGGAACTACGAATATTTCAATGGTATGTCGATGCCTGATCTGTTGAATAAAATCGAAAAAGTTGACGATTATACCGTTAAATTCGTTCTCAATCGTCCAGAGGCACCCATGTTGGCGAACCTGGGGATGGATTTTGCCGTTATTCAATCTGCAGAATATGCTGATGCAATGATGAAAGCCGGAACCCCCGACAAAGTTGATCAGTGGCCAATCGGTACCGGGCCTTTTGTTTTCGAGGGCTACAAAAAAGATGCACAAATTCGCTACACAGCTTTTAAAGATTACTGGAAGGGTAAATCCGCAATTGATAAGTTGGTTTTTTCCATTACTCCCGATGCTTCAGTTCGCTATGCAAAGCTGCAAGCTGGCGAATGTCAAATTATGCCTTACCCAAACCCGGCAGATGTCGCTGCAATGAAAGCTGATCCAAATATCAACCTGATGGAGCAGGAAGGTTTGAACGTTGGCTACTTGGCTTACAATACTAAAGTTGCCCCATTTGATAATGCTATGGTTCGAAAAGCTCTAAATAAAGCAATGAACAAACAGGCGATTATCGACACCGTTTTCCAGGGTGCCGGTAAAATTGCCAAGAACCCGATTCCACCGACCATCTGGTCTTACAATGAAGCCACTGTAGATGATAGCTACGATCCGGTTGCGGCAAAAAAACTGCTGGCCGAAGCTGGTTATCCGGATGGTTTTGAAATGAAGATCTGGGCGATGCCGGTTCAGCGCCCCTACAATCCGAACGCTCGTCGTATGGCAGAAGTTATTCAGGCTGACTGGGCTAAAGTTGGGGTTAAAGCCGAGATCGTTTCTTACGAATGGGGCGAGT
>JASJGU010000004.1:0-5363 GCA_033791385.1 Desulfuromusa sp. | reverse complement strand
CCCCGCACAGTTGGCCGCGTTGAGTTGGCTAAGCGAAACCACGAGCATTACACAGTCTCTTGAAAAGTATTCCCAGCAAATCACACTGCTGGAATTTGAGTCCTTGCTACAAAACCCGGCTGATACACTCGCACAGCTGCTACGCTATCTGGATATGCCAACTGACGGTGAAATGCTTGAAAAAGCAATCCGAAGCCCGGTGTTGCAGACTTATTCGAAAGCCCCCGAGCACAAGTACAACGCGGAGACGCGCGCCGCCATCCTGGCTGACTCCCGGGCGCGATTTGGGCAGGATATCAGCGCCGCGATTGCCTGGCTTGAAAACCTGGCTAGTCAATCCGGGCTTGTGGCCGCGACCATGCAGAAATTTGCTTAGTAAAGTGGCGGGCGGTGATATCCGGAATGATCAGGTGGAACTAGTTAACCCCATGGTCATCCTGATCCGTGGCACTCGCCTCGTCTTGCGCCTCGCCCATCTCTTCGATCGTTACCGTGCCCGTTCGCTCCGCAGCTTTTTTCGCGTTGATTTCATTCAAGCGTTGTAACACTGCCGGGCTATAACGGGTTGCGACCACTGAATTGGAGGTTAATCTTGAAGAACTGCCGCCGCTTACTGCACCAGCCAAAGCGGCGTTGTTGTTCGCCAGGCTTGCACCCAAATCACGAGTGCTTCCATAAAGGTCCGTTACGGTCCAGTCATCGATATCGGTTTTGATTTTTGTTGCTGCCTGCAATTCCGCGCGTTCATCTCCCTCTAGGTAAGTTAACAAATGCTCAGTCAGGTCTGTGTCAAAATCAGGGAAAAATAACTGGTTGCGCTCATACAAACTGGATACCCGAAAGACACGCTTATTCCTGCTTTCAGTACCACGGTTTGAATTGATGAACTCGATGGCATTTTCAATCAGGTCGGCATATACGTATTTTCCCGTATAGGCTGATTTTCTGATACTCGGTCCACCAATAATGCCCTGGTACAGACCGTATATAACAAGTGGGCTGTTGTCGTAATTCTGTTTCAAAATTGTAAACTGGATGTCATCCAGGCTCAGTGGCACCCCTGCAACATTAAGTGTTTTCTTTGACAAAACCGAGTCTTTGCCCACCAGTAAGTCTTCGAGTTTGGGCTCTGGATAGATTTTGACAATTTCTTCGATCAGGGTGATGTTGTAAAGGTTTATCCAATACGCCAGTTGCTCATCACGGGAGAACTTTTCGAGTGAAACTGCAGTGGGAATGCTTTCCAGTCGACTTCTGATTTTGCTGATCGTCTGCTGGTTTTCCGGGCTATCATCAAATACTTCGAAGTAGAACCGGTTACCCTCATTAATGGTTGCCCGGTTTACGCTGACCTTCATGCGGGTTCCGGTGGTGTTTTGGGTTGAACTGGCTTTTTTCCGGTTTGACCTGCCTGTGAACAAGACCACCGTGTCGAGCAGTGAATCAAGATCCCGGTAATCGATGGCTAACTTGGAATTGGCGTCGTGCCCCCGGAAAGGTTCGGGCACGGCTGTAGCCGGGGCGCCAGCCACCGCATTGATTGAAAAAAACCCACAAACCAGTAACGTAACTAAAAAAATGTACTTTTTCATGATTGCCCCACGAATCCTATTCATCTGACATCAATCTGACCTGACAATTAACTTAATGTATTTTCCTGTCATATGCATGTGTAAGAAGACACATGTATACCCTGGGCCGGTTCGGTCTTGCGTCAAAGGGAAAGTCGGGCTACCGGCGCGGCGACACCCTGGCCTCAGGATCTTTTGACGAATTCTGATTTCAGATGCTTTGCGCCAATACCTGGGATCTTACAATCGATATTGTGTGGAAGAATCGCGAATGTGTCTCCTCAACGATGCTGCCGACTGCAAATAATTGTCAGTTTATCTGACCCATTTGGACAGTTCTAAGTAGCTTTAGCTAAATATAATTTTTTAGAACAAGCCAAGGCATTGATTATATTAATTTTTGATCAAAAAGAGTCAATTGGCGTGATTCTTGTATTTATACAGTTGGGTTTACCAGGTTTGAAAACCACAAAGACTGGTAGATACGGAGAGGTTACAAGAACCAGACTTTCTATTCGGGTTAAAAAAGGAAGATACCTATGCTGAAACTTAAAATGCCGGAAGTCGCTGAAAAGAAGCTCGAACTAGGGGACTATGTGACTGTTCACGTGCCGGGTTTGAACGGAAACCAGGTTAATAATGCCATTCCATGCGTTATGCAGGTTGATCGCGAAGCGTTTATTCAACGAATTCTGCAACAGAGGGGAAAGCTGATCGATATGCGAAACCGAAAGGCAGCATGATCAAATTAATTAAATCAACGAGTAAAATTCAGCTAGCCTTGTACTCACAACAGCTGTAAGAACACCAATCCGATGGCGGCTGGAATGGCCTGGATAAAGAGAATCTTTCGATTGGCTGTTGCCGCACCGTACAGGCCTGCTATCAAAACACAACACAGAAAAAATACCTTCACTGCGGTGCCGTCCGTGCCCAGACTCAGCCCCCAGAACAACCCGGCGGCCAGGAAGCCGTTGTAAAGCCCCTGGTTCGCGGCCAGAACTTTGCTGGCGGTCGCTGCCGCCTGTGTTTGGCCGAAGGCCCGCAGTCCTGCGGGTTTGTCCCATAAAAACATTTCGAGCACCAGGATGTAGACGTGTACGAGCGCAATGAGACCGATAAGGATGTTTGCAATGGTGAGCATAGGCTTTCCTTTTTTGATTAATGACCAGCAAAGACCAGCATCTTGACCGGTAGTAACAGGGTCTGGATACGCAAGATGATGGCATGTACGACACCCACTGCGTCGACCATGTGCAGATAGGCCGATTTCGAGAAGCTCAGTTTCCCCGATGCGATCTCATCATGATGGTAGCTGTATGCATTGGCAATACACTTGGTGCCGGGCAGGATGCCTTCCATTCCGTTTTCATACAAGGGCTCCAACCAGACTGTCAGCGTACCCGGACGCGCCCGGTCCTGGACGTCAACCAACGTGTCCGTGGGGCGTAACTGTCCACTGGGTATAATGTCTTGTACATATGTCACAGCCATTGGAATCACTTTGAATGGTTTGGATAAACAGGAAACTTCAGCCAGGGTTCCCGGTCGGATAACCTGGGCTGTCAATTGAGAAAAGCCAGCTGATGGAGTTTGAGGTAGAAGTTCCCGATCACCAGCATCAGGAGAAACAGCAGAATAACCACCATAGTCATTAGATTATCGCTGCCATCAGCCGCCGGCAGAAATGCGGCATTGCCGAAAGCCACCGACTGATCAAGGATCTTCTTCAAGCGTGCATCGGGTGCAAACTTCTCACCCTTTACAATGCCGATAGCTGCAAATTGGCCGGCGAGTTCCGTTGCCCCAAAAATAGACCGTATCTGCGTTTGCCGTCAGGAATAACGACTTCGAGCCCAATAATTCGGACGTATAGATGAAATCACCGTCGTTAATGCCAACTTCAGCAAAACCTTCCCGGAGTGCGTATAGCGATACGCCATGGATGGAGTTCATGAAGGCCTCAACACCGTGGAGGTAATCAAGCTCATCCCGAACAATGGTCGCGGTATCCCCGACGGGGTATCCGTCTTTAAAATTGAGATTTCCAATTCTTGTTTCGACAACATCCGGTGTCGTGATGGACTCCGGGACTTTGGTCGGCTCTGCCTGGGCGCTACCCGCTATAAGCGTCGCAGTCACCATCATTTCTACTATCATCTTTTTCATATCAATCCTCCGTTTAACTGGTTCTATTTTCACTCTGCTTGTACCACTGTGTATTTCACCCAGTCTGCTACCAGGTAGGTCGTCGCGATGGCACGGCTATTACCTGGTTCATCATGTTTCTTCCAGGTACGTTGATTCGTAGAGTGTCGACATCCAGATTCTGGTGATCGCCTCTCTTACAGGTCCGGGGTTGCTTCGTGGGTGACGGCCAAAGGCATGTATGACCAACGAGGCATCAAGCCGGTTGAGCGCGATCGCGACCGGGCGCGCATCGAACTCTGGAATTAACTTTTTGGCCTGATGCTGCTCAATTTGGTTGCTGACTGCATCGTCAAACTGACCAAGAAAATCTGCCCACACAAGCTCAAGCTGTTCATCGGTTGTGGATGCCTCAGCTACCGCCCGCAATATTGGTCCTCCTTCATAGCAAACGTCTACAAGTTCGGACAGTGATTGCTTTAATAAAACTGTGGCATCGCCTTCTCCGGTAAACCATGGGTCCGCCGCTTCAAAAATGGCATCTGCAACGCCTTGCAACAGGGTTTCCAACTGCTTTGCTTAATCTGCTTTTCAATCAGTTTTTATTTCAACAGGCTTCAATCCAAGGTGTAAGCCAATCCCCAATATGGCCAAACCAACCATCTGGACCAAGTGAAATACACCATTGTGGTCGAAGGGGACCAACAGTGTGAATGAAAAGCTACTGGCCTGAACCCCGGCAGCCGCAAGATTCAAGAAGACGGCGGTTGCCACAATTATTGCCCCATTTAACCGGTTTGTTGCGGCAAGGAAGGAATAGATCATTAACGAAACTGTCATGGCGACAGCCTCATAAAACACGAAGATAATAAAGGCGTCGCTGAATATCTCGGTAACCAGGAAAAAAATGATTCCCAGCCCGATGCTCCAGGGAACGAGGCGCCTGGCGGCGGCACGGCCACGCCAATCATAAACAGCCCCCACCAGGAACAAACCAACGATAAGTCCCAGGCTTAGGTAGAGTGGCCTCCAAAGCATGACACGCAAAGACTCTGACATCGTTAAGCCATGTGTCAGAGCACCGAGTACGGATACAAATGCCAACAGTCCAAATACCCAACACCATAATCCGACTTTCCATCGATCACTTGTTGTCGTGCGCCAAAGATAAATCAGTATGAAGACGCACTCAATGGCGAGTATTGCATCGCTTGCACCAGTTGTGAGTTCAGTTGGTGAGGAGGTTAAGGTCATTTTTGGCGCTGATCATTCAGTGAACGTATATGTAAAGCCATGCCGTGGTATGCCAGGCGTATTTAGATTGTTGGCGAAACGTAATTGCTGTTCCCCTTGAGGCTTTTATTTATCTTCATTCTGATTCAGAGCTGACATTGAAGCAAACACTGCGTATGCTCAACCCGATTCGACATCGGAAGGAAACACAGTGGTCAATTTGGCGTCAAAGTGGAAGGACATCGCGGAGTTAATTGGTATTACGGCAATTGTGTTGTCGTTGGTTTTTGTCGGGTTGCAGTTAAGGCAGTCTCAACTGATTGCCCATAGCGAAATAGCTCTGCAAGAACTGGAAAGTACGATAGAGGCCCACAGTCAGATCAATGATTATGTGGATGTTTGGGTTAGTGG
>JASJGU010000003.1:0-5604 GCA_033791385.1 Desulfuromusa sp. | reverse complement strand
GTGCCTAAAGGCGCGCCTAACAAAGAGAATGCAATGAAACTCATAAATGAGATGCTTAACGCCCAGAGTCAAGCCAGACTCGCGAAAACTATGCCGCTTGGTCCCGTGAATATCAAGGCTTTTGATACAGGAATACTATCGTCAGAAGAAGCTCTTCTTGTCAACACCCATCCAAATAACTACGACAAGCAACTATTGATCGATCCGAATTTCTACATCGGCCGACTCGGTGAATTGACTGAGCGTTTCGACACATTAATACAACAATGATTGCCCACTAAGGAAGGAAGGGCGTGCTTTAAAGCCATGCCTTTCAGCTTTATCTGCAAATCATTTATGCAATAACAGAGGTGTTCCCGATGGCTAAAGATTTAAAAGTGGACCGCAAATCGCTTCCAATTAGCCTACAAAACGTTTACAAGGCTTATGGTTCTGTGCGCGCACTCGATAACATTTCGCTTGATATCGAGGCCGGTGAATTTGTCACGCTGCTCGGTCCTTCCGGGTCCGGAAAGACTACGCTGCTCATGACGATAGCAGGTTTTGTGAGGCCAGATACAGCTAGTATACGCTTTGGCGACGAGGAAATGATATTGACACCTCCGCACAAACGCGGACTTGGCATGGTCTTTCAGAACTATGCGCTTTTCCCATTGATGTCTTGCGCTGAGAACATCGCCTATCCCCTGAAGGTGCGTGGTGTGCCGGCAAGTCAGCGTAAAGTCAGAGTAGCTGAAGTTTTGGAGTTGGTTCAGCTTTCCGGTTACGAGGATCGCCGGATTCACCAACTCTCAGGGGGCCAGTGTCAGCGCATAGCTCTTGCCAGAGCCATTGTGTTTGAACCGCGTATCATACTTATGGATGAACCCCTGTCCGCACTTGATAAAAATTTGCGTGAACACATGCAGATCGAGATAAAGAGACTGCACAAAAAGCTCGATGCTACCATTGTTTACGTTACCCATGATCAGCGCGAAGCTTTAACTATGTCGGATCGCATCGCAGTCATGAATAATGGCCGCCTTGTTCAGACAGATACTCCTGAAGACCTTTACCGTCGTCCGCGGAGCCTTTTTGTAGCAGATTTCATCGGAGAGTCAGTGGCTATCCCTGTAGAAAAGGTTGGAAACACCTTGATGCTCAAGGGAAAGCCACTCAAAACAGCGATCGACAAACTGAACGGTGCTGGCCCCTACCATTTGATTATTCGACCCGAACTATTGGAAATTGTATCACAGAAAATCAATGGTGATTTAAATGACCTTACGGGAGATGTAATTGAGACCATCTATCAAGGTGACAGCGTAATAATTTTGGTCGATTTCGGCGATAACCAACAGATCATCGTTCGCGTTCCAACAAGCCGTGCAGGAAAATTGGCTATGCCCGAGGTGGGAATGAAGATCAGCCTCGGACTTCATCCCGATGATACTATCGTTGTGGAGGAGGACGCGTTATGATTGATGCAACCACAATGCCGGTTAAATTTACTAACAGAGAGGCCATTACAAAGGATCGTAACCGTGAGCGAAGATTTTTTCTTGGGTTAGCATTACCAGCAATGCTGATAATTATGACCGTCGTATTTGTACCTATCTTTTGGCTCTCGTCTCTATCCTTGTTCGATACCGCAAATGAATTAACGATAGAAAACTATCAGCGGATATTTCAGAGTAATCTCTACATTCGTACATTTATAATTACCTTCGAGATTACCATATCAGTAACCGCCATATGTATACTGCTTGGCTACCCTCTTTGTTATTGGATATCGCTTCTACCGTCTCGAACGGCTGGCATCCTGCTGATTTTTGTCCTGTTCCCGTTTTGGACATCTGTACTGGTTAGAACCTATGCGTGGTTGGTTATTCTTCAACGCCATGGGGTGATAAATGACACATTAATGTGGTTGGGATTAATCGAAGCTCCGATACAACTCGTACACAATCTGACTGGCAGCATAATTGGTATGGTACACATAATGCTGCCATTTTTAATCTTGCCTTTATATGCCTCCATGCGCGCTATCGACGGAAATTTGGTAAAGGCTGCCATTGGCCTTGGGTCGACTCCGCGTCAGGCATTCTGGCGAATATTCTTCCCGATGTCGATGCCGGGCCTGTTCGCAGGAATTGTTCTTGTCTTTGTTCTTTCTCTTGGATTCTATGTCACGCCAGCGTTATTAGGTGGGGGGCGAGTTCAGATGCTCGCGCAGCGTATTGAATCAACTATAATGATTTATACTAATTGGGGTGCAGCCAGTGCGCTCGGTGTGGTTTTACTTATAATTGCGCTCGTTATGATATGGACAATGAATCGTATATTTGGGTTAGACAAGATATTCATGAGGTAGCATTATGGAAACAAATGAAATGGCTGGAACAAAAAAAACTGAGGGGCTTTGGCTAATGATTTTTGGTGGAATGGTTCTTTTTTTTCTGATGCTTCCCACCTTGCTTGTAATTCCAATGTCATTTTCAGACTCGGCTTATCTAGAATTCCCACCAAAAGCATGGTCACTTAAGTGGTATCATGAATATCTTGGTTCATCTGTCTGGATGAGTGCCACGAAGACCTCGCTTTTGGCAGCCTTTATGACAGCCTTGATAGCAACGCCATTGGGCGCTCTGGCGGCCTATGGTTTACATTGTTCTTCAGCACGAGTACGGAATATCGCACAGCTTTTTGTGATAATGCCAATTCTCGTGCCGATGATACTTGTCGCCGTGGGCGTTTTCCATCTTTTCGCCAAATTAGGACTTAACTACACATTAGCGGGAGTTGTAATTGCGCATGTCGCTATTGCACTTCCATTTGTTATTATAACGGTTCTTTCAGGACTGAAAAACTATGACTTCAACCAGGAGCTTGCTGCAAGAAGCCTTGGTGCATCGCGCGGACGCGCAATGTTAACTGTCACTCTACCCCAAGTAAAATTTTCGATACAGGCAAGTTTGTTCCTCGCATTTATCACGTCGCTGGATGAAGTTGTAGTAGCAATGTTTGTTTCAGGTGGAGAGAATGCAACAATCACACGTCGTATGTTTAATTCTTTACGGGACCAAATCGATCCAACGATTGCTGCTATCTCGACTTGCCTAATCGTTGTTTCGGCCCTCACGCTTATTGGCATCCAGTTGATACAGAAGAAGGAGATCAGATGACCACCTCAGGATTAAATCTTGCTAGAGGTGTGCCTGCTTTCGCAGGTTTTCCGACAGCTGAGCTTGCTGATATCATATCATCTGCTGTGACTATCTTCGGAGTCCCAACCCAATCAGAACCGCCAAAACGCCCAGGGTGTGTTTCAGGACCGCTGGCAATAAGGGAGGCGTCACTCGAGGTAATGCGCTGTTACTTCGAATCTCCTTCGCGAACCGTGGTTAATATCAAAACAGGCCGGAAGACCCGCCTGCGAGAAGATATTGTTGGATTAGATATTGGTGATTTAGCAATTCCTGAGCAGCTTTCCAAATCCGCTTTAGATACAATTGCTGGTTTAGTAAAATTCATTGTCAATCGTGGAGCTATACCGGTTCTTCTTGGCGGTGACAGCAGGACTGTGGAGGGCATGATTCGAGGTTTTCTAAAGGATAGAATGAAGACTGGAATAATAATATTTACTAAGAAACTTACGCTTTCGCCTATGCAAGGTATGGGGGAGATAGCACTTTCATCGCTCCTCGGAAGAGCCAACCAACAGGATCAATGCCCTATGTTATGTGTTGGTATTAATGGACTTCAGCCTAAGGCTGCGTGGTTAGGTTTAAAAAATATCGGTGGCAGTGTTGTCACAGCGGACAGTATTTATGACAATGGTATCAAATCTGCAATTGATCCGATTAAGGCCTTCGCAAACAATTATGATAGAGTTATCTACTGTATTGATTTTGAAGTTCTGGATTCAGGTTTTGCAGCAGGCACCCCGAGTATCAATGTAGGTGGGATTACACCAGAGCAGATGGCTGAGATTTTATTGGAAACCAATGTTTCAAATAAGGTAGCTGGAATTGCTGTTACTAATGTAGCACCTTCTTTAGATAAGCGCGGGCACACTGAATATATCGCAGCTGAAACAGTGGTTGCTCTTTTAACTGATCATCTTTTCAATGAACTATCTAAATAGTATGGATGAAACGAGTCCTATAAAGAATGGAGTGAAAACGCGACCAGTATCAACATTTTTGGGTGCACCAATCGGTGACTTGGAGGATCTATCACCTGGTATGATCGCGATTGCCGGGATCTATTGCGATCATTTTGGCGAAGGTGTGCCTGGAGCAAGATTTGCGGCGCGTCAGATCCGTTACTCAAGCTGGCAAGGCCTATATCAAGAACCAATAACGATATCAACTAATGGACTCATCGATATAGGGGATCTTAATGTTTTTCCATTGGAGCCGCAGCGCCACGAAAAGATTTTATCAGAGCAAAGTGAAAAAATATTTCGAAAAGGGGCCCGGCTTTTATCGGTTGGTGGAGACTATACTGTATCACCAGCAATACTCAAAGGCGCGCTCTCAGCTATGCCCGATAATTCTATAGGGATTATCCGCATTTCGCGTCGGTTGGATCTTTTCCATATTGAGCCTTTTAAGAATTTAACACCATCACGCCAAAGGACAACATCAAGAATTTCCGAGTTAATTAATGGCGGTCTGAACAACGTCGTACTGATAGGGGCAGAAGGATCGCTTACTGTTGAAGAAATTGAACAGTCATCAGAGGCATTGGTAATCCCTGCGTTCCATTTGATTGATAATATGGTCACTGCTCTAAAAAAAATTCGTGAAGCATGCCAAAATTGTTGTGACAATTATTATCTTAGTATTGACGCTGATGTTTTAAACGCATGTTATGATAGTACAACTTTTGCAGGAAATAATCTCGGGCTGACAAAAGAGCAACTTTCAGTACTACTCGATGGACTTCATGGAATACCTGTGTTAGCAGCAGATGTAACAGGCTTCATTCCCGATTTTGACGTCACTGGAAGAACAAACACAGCCATCATTGAAAACATCGTTCGTGGGGTAATTGGAATCCTACGTCATAAGGAGGTCCAATGCTTCTAAGGACGGCGCCGATTCCTCGAATGGCTGGACACCTCTCGTTTATGCGTGCGAGGTGTGCTGAAATTGAAGATCTTCACACTGATAGCCTCGCAGTATTAGGTGCTCCATTAGAAAACAATGTTGGACCCAAGGCCGGTTGCCGCTTTGCGCCTTTAGCGCTTCGTGAGACGTCGGTCTATTTTGGATGGCACGCTAACCCTCAGTTCAGCCATCCTGTAGATATTGATGCTCGTGATAGGATTGATACCTCCTCTATTTTTAGTCGCCTATTCGATATCGGAGATGTTGATCTGATAGGCTTGGATATCGAAAAGGCGGAGGAAAAAATCTTTCATACCATGCAGGCAATTCGTAAACGAGGCAGCTCAGTCATTCTAATGGGGGGAGACGATAGTGTGGTTGTTCCGGCTATATCTGGGCTGGCCGAAAAAGATAAAATATGTTACCTGCAGATTGGTGGCCGACTACCAAGCGTACTATACTCCGCTGAAAATGGTACCGATAGATCAAGTCCTCCGCTTACACGATT
>JASJGU010000002.1:0-16666 GCA_033791385.1 Desulfuromusa sp. | reverse complement strand
GCCGATGGTCGAATAGTCGACAAGAGCTACGATTCGACGACCAAAGACCAGCTGAAAGAGAATTTGGAAGAACAGGGCTTTCATGTTTTTCAGATTCAGCGCCAGTCATGGTCCTTTTTCCAACGCGGAGAGTATAAATCTACCCGGGTGACCGGGCGTCGGTTTCTCTCCTTCAATCAGGAATTGCTGGTTTTGCTGCGCTCCGGTTTGCCGATACTGCAAATCTTTGACACCCAGATTGAACAAATGGAAGCGGGAACCTTTCGCGATATTCTCAGCGAAATCCGGGAGGAAATTAAGGGGGGCAGTTCACTGTCCGATGCCTTTGCCAAGTTTCCACATTTCTTCCCTGCGTTGTATATTGCATCGGTCAAAGCCGGTGAAAAAACAGGCGACCTGCCAGAAACCATGTCACGGTTTCTGGAGTATCAGAAGCGGGTTGAAGCAATTCGCGCCAAGGTCCGCAGCGCCTCATTTTATCCCCTGTTGCTGACCACGGCAGCGGTTATTGTGGTGGTTTTTCTGATGCTTTTTGTCGTTCCCCGCTTTACCCAGATTTATGCTGATGCCAATGTCGAATTACCCCTGATGACGCAAGCCTTGATTGGCATTTCCGAACTTATCGGCAACTATTGGTATCTTATCCTGGTCGCTCTGTTTGTTGCCGTCCCTCTGGTCAAATCATTATTTCACAGCTCCCGTGGCCGACTGCGGGTCGACCGTTTTCTCCTGCGTGTCCCTTTCGTCGGTGGCTTGAAGACCGATTACGCCCTATCTGGCTTTAATCGCACCCTGGGAACCACCCTCGCCAGCGGCACACCTCTGGTTCCTGCGATGCAGATGTCGCGTGGAACTCTCAATAATCTGAGCCTGGAAAAGGAGATGGTTCAAGCGGTTCGGCGGGTTGAAGAAGGATCTTCGCTGTCCGATGCATTGGCGCGAACCGGATTTTTCCCTCCACTGGCGCTACGCATGGTCAGTGTTGGTGAAACATCCGGATCTTTAACTGAGATGCTCAGTGATATCGCCGACTACTACGAAGCCGAAGTAGAACAGCGCTTGACCAAAATGACGACGATGATTGAACCCGTTTTGATGATGGTGATGGGTTTTATGATCGCCTTTATTATTGTCGCTATGTATGTGCCGATCTTCCAGCTTGCCGGGACTGTTGGCTGATGTCGGATAAATTTATGGATAATAAAATGATCTATCAACGCCAGCAGATCGGACGAATCCTTGCTGATATGGGAGCCATTGCCCCGGCAGAAATTGATTTAGTCCTGGAACAGCAACAACAACAGCAAAATGGTAAAAGGTTCGGTGCTGTTGGTGTCGAAGTCGGGCTGTTCACCGAAATCGAACTGGCTCAGGCGCTGGCGATCCAGTTTCAGTACGATTACATTGATCTCAGTGAAACCATCCTCAATGCCGAATTGATCGCCACCCTGCCAAGTGATATTCCCATCAAACATCACCTGATTCCCCTCGAACGTAAAGACGCGACCCTGATTGTCGCAATCGCCGATCCGACCAATGTGACCGCCCTTGATCAGCTGGAACTTCAACTTGGCTTAGCGCTTGAGTTAAAGATTGCGGCCAAAGGTCAGATCGAACGGCTGATCGAACGTGGAGCAGGATCTCAGCGGGTTTTACGTGAAGCCTCAGAAGACTTCAAGCTGCAGTTGGTGAAAGAAACCGACAAGGGGGATGAAGTTCTTTCGATTGACAAATTGACTGCTGATACCAGCCCGATTATTCGTTTGATCGACTCCACCCTGTTTGATGCGTTAAAGAAACGCGCCAGCGATATCCACATCGAAGCAACGGTCGATGGTGTAGTGATCAAATACCGGGTTGACGGAGTCCTCTATCAGGCCACCGAGACGATTGACAGCCGCTTTCAAAGTCCAATTATTTCTCGGATCAAGGTGATGAGTGAATTGGATATCTCCGAACGACGCATTCCCCAGGATGGCCGTTTCAAAGTGCGTCTCGGAGACAAATCGATCGATTTCCGGGTTTCAATCATGCCAACCAGCTTTGGTGAAGATGCAGTTATCCGGATTCTGGATAAGGAATCTATCGCAGCCGATATGGACGGTCTAACCTTCGAAGCCCTCGGTTTTTCTACACGGGAAATGAAGCGGATGCGTAGCCGGATTCGAGAACCTTACGGAATGGTGCTGGTAACCGGCCCAACCGGGAGCGGAAAAACAACAACCTTGTATGCGGCCCTATCTGAAATCAACTCGGTTGAAGAAAAGATTGTGACCATCGAAGACCCGGTTGAATACCAGGTCAAAGGGGTTGTCCAGGTTCCCGTTAATGAAAAGAAAGGATTGACCTTTGCACGGGGATTGCGCTCAATTTTACGTCATGATCCCGATAAAATAATGGTTGGTGAGATCCGCGACCCTGAAACCGCACAGATTGCGGTTCAATCCGCACTGACCGGTCATCTGGTTTTTACCACCGTTCACGCCAACAATGTTTTTGATGTTTTGGGCCGTTTTCTGCATATGGGTATTGATGCTTACAGCTTTGTCTCGTGTCTTAATTGTATTTTGGCCCAACGTCTGGTCCGGGTGCTGTGTAAGCATTGCAAGAAACCGGTCAGCCACGATCCTGAATTTCTAAAATCCTATGGATTAACAGCTGAGCGCTGTGCCAATGCTGACTTTCATGATGCGCCTGGTTGCAAGGAATGTAATGGACTCGGTTATTCCGGGCGCAGTGCCATTGTTGAACTGCTGGAAATGAATGATGAAATGCGTGAAATGATTTCTGGAAAAGCACCAGTGGCAGAATTAAAAAAACAGGCTCTTGCAGATGGTACAATTTTTTTAAGACAGGCGGCGCTGGATAAAGTTCTGCGTGGCGAAACCACTTTCCGCGAAATTGATCGCGTCACCTTTGCCGAAGGTTAGAACGATGCTGCGCAGAACCTATCTGGGATTGGAAATTCGGCCGCAGGGACTACGAGCCTTAGCTGTGCAGCGGCGAGGTAATAATATTACTCTGGTTGGTGGACAAGTTCTGGCTCTGGCAGAAACTATTGTACAGCCAGGCTTTAGAGAGCTGAATATCTCTCAACCGGAACCTTTTATCAGTGCGGTAAAAGAGCTATTAAATCCACTGACAAAGAGAGATAATCGCATTGCTGTAGCGCTTCCTGATTGTGCTGGGCAACTATTTCTTCTGGATATCGAAGCCCCCTTTAAAAATCGGGCTGAAGGATCTGAGATCATCCGCTGGCACTTAAAAGATCTACTGCCGGTTAAGTCAAGTCAAGTCACATTGGATTTTCAGATTGTGCAAGAGAAGGAATCGGGACAGAAAAAAGTCCTTGCGGCAGTGATAAACCGGGAAGTTTTAGCGCAGTACGAAAATCTTCTGGAACAAGCTGGATATGCTGCTGCCGTGGTCGATTTCCATTCTCTGGCACTCTATAATGCCTACCGTACAAAAATTGATCTTGGAAGGGATTTTATCCTGATTGGAGTCGATGGAGGCCAGCTCAGCCTCTTGGTTGTTATTAACCAGATTCTGAATTTTTCCCGGCTGAGGACGATTAGTCAGGAACCTCGGCAGGTTTTTCAGGAACTCAGTCGGTCATTAGTGAATTATCGTAATGAGTTGCCTGCCTTTAACCGTTTAACTGTCTATTTGCACTCTGACTGGCAGCATCAGGAGGATTTGTTGACGGCGGTGAGCTCGGTTTTTGATCAGGAAGTTCAATCGCTCATGTCGCCAGTAAGCAAGCTGATGGATGGTCAGCAATTGTCTTTTTCCGGTGCCGAAGCGAGTGGTATGACCGCTGCTCTTGGGGTTGCTGAGCGAATGATAAAGAGGGACAGATGAGGCTATTAATCAATCTCGCAAGTTATCGTCATCTCAATCAGCGAGCCATAAAGCTGACCATGGCCTCTATTATTGTGTTGTTGTTGCTGATTCTTATAATAGAGGGGAATACCTATCTAAAAAACCATCAACTTGCCCAGCAATATCAGACTCACCTTGATTCATTGCAAGAACAATTGCGTGGAAAGCAACCGAAACGCCTCAGTGCCGAAGAGCTTGATGAACAACAGCAGGCCTATCGTCGAGCCGAGACCCTGCTGCAGAGAGATAATTTCCGCTGGACAGCATTGTTTGATCGTATAGAAAGCTTGCTTCCGGATGGAGTGAGTTTGCGCAGTTTCAACCCTGATTACAGTAAGAACAGTCTGCTGATTACTGGCGCAGCAAGAAATTTACAAAACTTACAGCAACTGCTGGATAACATACAGGCTGAGCAGATTCATCAGGTTTATCTGAAAAATCAGGGGGAAGTTGAAGTTGACGATGGACGTGGTGGTAAGCGCTCGGCCTTGAGTTTCTCTATCAGTGTGGAAGGGGTGTTTTGATGTTGCGGAAATACCCCATCATGGCAGCTGTGTGGGAGCCTAATAGCAACCGAATTATTGTTATTATTATTTTGTTACTGTGTGTTGTCAGCGCTTATGCCGGCCAGAGATGGGTAACTGAGCCAAAGCTATTGGCCTTGAGAACCGAACAGTCCCGCTTGCAGCAACATGTACGACAACGGCAGATGGAATTTGCCAACAGTGGTGTTCCCGTTTCTGCCACAGAGCAGATTGAAAGAAACCTCCAGCAGTTCAATCGCCTGGTTCCAGAGAAGGCCAATTTTTCGGTTTTTCTCGGAGAGCTGTTCGATTGGTCACAGCAGGCTGATCTGGAAATTCATCAGATCAGTTATCAGCCTGAGCAGGAGCAAGAAACTGGTTTCTTGCGCTATGGACTGAGTTTTTCCGTTAAGGGGAGTTACTCACAGGTTAAAGAGTTTATCCATCTGCTGGAAAATTCCCGGCGGATTCTGTTGATCGAAAAAATTTCCCTGGGTGGTTCTTCGACCAGTCAAGCTGGACAGCCTCCGGTCGATTTACGGATCGAACTGGCAACCTATTTTCAAGGGGGGACAGCGTGAGCCGGGCTCAGATCACTTTATTGTTGCTGGTTGTGCTTTGCGGCGCCGTTATTTACGCTTGGATCGCTACACCGAAACAACGCAGAATTGCATCCGGGCAAAGTTCTTTACCGAAAACACAACTGATACAGCAGAAAAGTGCAGCGGCAGCTTTTCCCACAGTTGCCGATCTTGATTTGTTGGGTGTTGAAGTTAATCAATATAAAAAACCACAAAAAAATATTTTTGGACCGCTGTATTTACCACCAAAGCGACGTCCCGTCCCACCACCACCACCAAAAGTCACACGGCCAGTTAAACAACCGCAACACGTTGCTCCGATTGCTATTCAGCCACAAGGTCCGGAACCCATTCAGCCCCTGGATGTTTTGGGCTACCTGAATAAGGCTGGCAATCACACAGTTTTTCTGGCATCGAAGCAGGGTGATCTCTATCTGGTCAAGACGGGTGATACCTTTGCCGATAATCTGATTGTCAACAACATCAGTGACAAGGAAATTACCATTGGTCGGAAGCAGACAGAGCAACAGGTTATTTTACTATTTGGGGAAGCTAAATCTCAACGGCTGCCAAGGGTCCTTTTGCAGTCAGGTCGCCCACAATTTAAAATGCCAGCCGAAACGACTCCAGATAAACCCAACACAGATGGTGCCACAGAGATGGGTGATAAAAAGGGTGATAAATGATGTTTTTAAATAAAGAGGTCATTGAGTTCATGAAAATAAAAAACAGTCCTTACGCGCTTTATATTTCAAGTCTATTACTGCTGTTATTTTTATCTGCTTGTGTAGCGGGACAGTCCTCTTTCACCGTGGGAAATCAGGAGTTTGAACGGAAGAATTATGATCAGGCGGTTATTGAATACCTAGCTGCAGCTGAGAGTGATCCAGCCAATACTACTTATCGTATAAGGTTGGCAGAGGCCAGGAACAGCGCAGCGCTTTACCATAAAGACAGGGGAGATGAATTTGTTGACCAGAAACAGTATCTGAGCGCTCTGCAGGAATATCAGCTGGCAACGGAACTGGGTGGCTCGATATATACGGCATTTGATGGTCTCAAGATATCTCGAGACCATCTTCAAGTAGAGGGATTGGTGAAGGATGCACAGAGTTTGTTGCAAGCGAATCAACGATCTCAGGCAAAAGAAATGGTGGAGGACGCCCTTTTGATTCTCCCCGATTATCAACCAGCTCTGCAACTTAAAGAAGCAATCAAGAAGAAACAATATGCATTGGTCGATGGTATTGAGCTTGAGGTAACTTCTCCCGAGCCGTTCAACCTGAATTTTAATCAGACAAAGCTACCAGATGTGTTTGATATTTTAACCAAGCTTTCTGGTATCAACTTTATTCTGGATGAAGATGTGCGCAGCAATAAGACCACTTTGTTTCTGGAGCAGGCAACCTTTTCCCAGGCATTGGAGCTGCTGTTGCAGATGAATAAACTGGATAAAAAAATCCTTAATAAGAAGACAATCATTCTCTTTCCAAAAACCCGCGATAAGCAGAAGCAGTTTAATGATCAGATCATTCAAACATTTTATCTATCATATATGGATGCTAAAAAAGCGGTTAACATGTTACGTACCATGCTCCAGGTGCGGAAAATCTTTGTTCAGGAAGAGCTCAATGCAATTGTTATTCGGGATCAACCTGAGGTGATTAAGCTGGCACAGAAGTTGATTGAAGCGAATGATCGTGGCAACTCAGAGGTTGTCTATGATCTTGAATTGATTGAAGTTGCTCAGGGTGCTACTAGTAATATAGGCTTACAACTGAGCAATTACTCTATCGGTATGGGACTCAGCGCCGACGGTAATAATATCGCTTCAGCGGCGATATCTCCCGGAAGTCCAACCGACGGTCTTCTCAGTTCATTCAGGGGACTGGATAGTTTTTATTCCATCCCAACTGCATCCTTTAATTTCCTGAAAACACAGGCGGATGCCGACATTCTGGCTAATCCTAAAATCAGGGTTAGAAATAATGAAAAGGCCAAAGTTTATGTCGGTAGCCGTGAGCCGGTGGTAACGGTCACAATTAATGATACTCAGACATCAGAAAATGTTCAGTATATAGATGTTGGGGTCAAGGTCGATGTCGAACCAAAAATTCAGCTCGATGGAACGGTCGTGACCAAAGTAAGTTTAGAAGTCAGCAATGTTTCAGGTCGAGAGACAACATCTAGCGGGACCTCCGTGATCACCATTTCTACAACTAATGCGGATACAATTTTAACGTTGAAAGATGGGGAACAAACAGTCATTGGGGGCCTCATCCGGAGTAACACCTTAGACTCAAAACATATAATACCGGGTATAGGGGATATTCCAATTATGGGAGAGGTTTTTAACGGTAGCGATAAAAGCACTACAAATAGGGAGATATTATTATCAATCACTCCGCATATTGTAAAATCAGTACGAGTGCCTCAGGGCGATATTGTCAGTATCTGGTCTGGTGGTGAAGATGATCTAAAGTTTGGACGTAACTTCGGTACTTTTGCGACTGAATATAATGCCGGGCAACAAGGAATGGAGACACAGGCTGATATAGAAGTTAAACCGGTCACCCCGGATAAGCAAAAAGAGACGATCAAGCCACTTGAGCAACCACTGACAGCGGCTGAATCAACGGGATCAGAATTGGTTACCGAGGTGGTGACCGAAGAGGTGATTCTGGCAAGAGAGTTGACAGAGCAGCCAGCCAGATCCATGGTTATTATTGAAGGGCCACAATTGGTTAATCAAGGAGATGAATTTACCTTGAGTTTTCACGTTGATGAGATTGAATCTCTGTTCAGTGCGCCACTGTATGTTCAATATGACCCAGAGGTTTTTGAATTTATCAGTGCCGCAGAAGGAACTTTTCTCAACCAGGAAGATGTATCGACCGTTTTCACCTCTACGGTTCTCACCCCGGGCGGGTCAATCATTATCGGATTGAAACAGGCTGCTGATGGGCAGGGTATTTCCGGAGGCGGTGAGTTATTCAGCATGCAGTTCCGCGCAAAAAGCGTCGGCAAAGCTGAGATCATGCCGACTCGGACAAATTTCAGGAATGTAACGGGTGAACAAGTCGCGGTCGCCGGCTTGGGTTTGATGATCGAAGTCGGCCCATAGAACCGACTGATGATGGTTCTGTGGACAAAAAATAGTAAAGGACTCAGCCTCATTGAACTGGTCATTGCCATGGCCATTCTGGCCATTCTGGCAGCGACCGTATTGCCCCTGACTGAAGTGACGGTCACGCGCACGAAAGAACTGGAACTGCGCCGCTCTTTGCGGGAAATCCGCAGTGCTATTGATGCTTATAAGCTTGATTATGACAAAGCTGTTACAGAGAAAAAGATCTTTGTCACTGTTGGAGAATCGGGTTATCCCGAGGAACTGGAAAAACTTCTGGAAGGAAACGATTGGGGCGGGCTGTATCCTTTTAAAAAGAAATACCTGCGTCGAACCCCCAAAGATCCCTTCGATCGGGACAATTATGGCTGGGGGTTGCGTGCTTATGCTGATGATGCCGACTCAACTTACTGGGGCGGGGAAGATGTTTATGATGTTTACAGCCAGAGCGAAGCGATTGCTCTGGATGGAACCATTTACCGGGAGTGGTAAGTTGTATGTTTAGCTGGATATACCATAACTACAAGAATCATAAAGGCTTTACCCTGTTCGAGTTGTTGGCGGTCATGGTTATTCTGTCAGTGCTGGCCAGTATTGCTGTCCCCAGCTACAAGCGCAGTCAGATTAAGGCGAGAGAATCGGCTCTTGCCGAAGATCTCTACCAGATGCGTCGATCGATTGATGCTTATTTTGCCGATCATGGCACTTATCCGGACAATCTGGATCAGCTGACACAGAACAAGTATTTGCGTGGCATTCCGCGTGATCCATTTACCCAGAAGGATGATACCTGGAACTGCCTCCCCCCTGAGCCCGCTGATAACGGACAACTGGCCGAAGGGGGTTGTTTTGATGTACGCAGTGGCAGTGATCTGATCGGCATGAACGATATTCCCTATCAGGAGTGGTGATGTTGCAAAGGAGCTGCTTTGAAAGGAGCGGCTACCCCCAGTTAAATAACCAGCGCGGTGCCGTTCTGCTGATGGTACTGGTGAGTGTCACTCTGTTGGGGTTGCTGTCAGGAATTGCTGGATCCAGCTGGCAAACGATTGTACAGCGTGCCAAAGAAGCTGACTTGCTCTGGAAGGGAAATCAGATCCGTCAGGCTATCGGCAGCTATTACACGACCTCCCGTGCTCAGGGTGCGGCACCCAAAGCTTTCCCGTCAGAACTGGACTCTCTGCTGAAAGATCCACGCTTTCTGGAAACTAAGCGTCATTTGCGCAGGCTCTATCCCGATCCGATGACGGGTGAGGATTGGGGGCTCATAATGGCCCCTGGCGGCAGGATTATAGGGGTCAAATCCAGTTCGGATAAAGAGCCCTTTAAGCAGGATGATTTTGCCGCAGAAAACAAAAGTTTTGCCGGACAACAGCGCTATAGTGACTGGCAGTTTATTTATCAGCCGGAGAAGAAAGCACAGGCAGAAAACTCACCACCGACCGACAGTAACCCCTCCCCGCCAGCAGCTGATTAACCCTTCTCCATAATATGTTTGAATAGGTCGATGGTGATATGCCCATCCGGTTAATTAAGGTTGGGTGAATCACCCCTATAGACATTTAAATCATAATTCTTCTTCGTTATCTTTCCTCTCTTTCTGTTTTTTCACTTTGCCTGACTTCAGTTCATCCGTACCCCAATACGGACTCTGAAAAAGGCACCTGCCACAAGGAGGTTCATGGAATCGGTTAAAAATTAGAGAGGATTTTTTATCTGAAGATTTCTATTCAAAGGAGAAAATGGAAATGAGAACAACATTATTTAAAGGACAAGCATTGCAGATGGTGTTTCTGACCTGTCTGGCCGTGATCTTCGGTATGGCAGGAACTTCTCTCGCTCAGCACCCGCCCGTTGATTTACTGGATGCCAATGGCAAATATCCCCCCGCAAAGCCGGGGGATATTTACTTTTCCATATTCTGCTTCAATTTTTGAATCTAAGATCTCACGGTCTTTTCCACACTAGATTCCGAAGACACAAGTTAATTTAAGGTTTTTGGATCTTTAGTGCCATTCCCCCTGGTATCAGCAACCCCACTATAAATATCAGGCAGGCTGCCACAACAATAGTCGGGCCGGTGGGGGTATCCCATTGAAAAGATCCATACAGTCCGGCACAAACCGCCAAGCAGCCGATCAAACTGGCAAGCAACGCCATAACTTCCGGGGTCCCTGCAAAACGCCGTGCAGTGGCGGCAGGAATGATCAACAATGCTGTGACCAGTAACATCCCTACCACCTTCATCATGACCGCGACAATCAGCGCAATTAATCCCAGAAACATCCAGTTGATCCGGTCGACCGGAATCCCCTCAATCCGAGCCAGATCTTCATGGATGGTAATTGCCAGTAATGGTTTCCAGAGCCAAAGTAAGCCGGCCAATGCGGCACCGCCACCGGCAAAAATCCAGCCCAGGTCACTATTACTGATCGCCAGAATGTCGCCAAACAGGTAGGCTACCAGATCAATCCGGACATCTTTCATAAATGCCAGTGCTACCAATCCCAGAGAGAGAGCGCCATGAGCAAAGATACCGAGCATTGTATCACTGGCCAGCTGGCGTTGGCGTTGACTGAGGAACAGCAGAATTGCAAGCAGTTGACAGATAACAATGATTCCAAGGGTCAGATTGATATGCAGAATAAATCCCAGAGCCACCCCGAGCAGTGCAGAATGTGCCAACGTGTCACCAAAATAAGCCAGCCGCCGCCACACTACAAAAGATCCAAAAGGTCCGGCCACCAAGGCAACCCCCAAGCCACCCAGAAGCGCCCGCAATAAAAAATTATCAATCATCCACAATGCTCCTGTTGCAAGTTGTACAGTGGTCATGATGATGGTTCAGGTCGTGAACATAGACCGCCAGATATTGTGCCGCCGCTGGGCCAAAGAGTTCCACAAAAGCCGGGTCACTCGCCACCGATTCAGGGGTTCCGCTACAGCAAATATGCTGGTTCAGGCACAGCACCTGATCTGTTGCCGCCATCACCAGGTGCAAATCGTGAGAAACCATCAGCACCGCACAGCCACGATGCTCGCGAATCCGGGAAATTAACTGATAAAGTTCGACCTGACCATGAACATCGACTCCCTGAACTGGTTCATCCAGAACCAGCAAATCGGGTTCACGAACCAGAGCCCGCGCCAATAGAACGCGCTGCATCTCACCACCGGAAAGAGTCTGTACGGCTGATTCAGCCACATGTGCCGCCCCTACTTCGGACAGCAAAGCCAGAATCCTGGCAAAATCGTTATTGCAGGCAAGAGCCAGAAAACGTTTGACGGTCAAGGGGAAGGTCGGATCCAAATGTAATCGTTGCGGCATGTAACCAATCGTCAAGCCTTGTTGTCGTTGAACGGCACCGGAGGTTGGTTTCTGTAAGCCAAGAGCCACTCGTAACAGGGTGGTTTTTCCTGCACCGTTCGGTCCGATAATCGTCAAAATTTCGCCTTTGCCGATCTTCAGATTGACCTTTTCCAGCAAAAGATTCTTTCCGATAACTAGGCTGACATTTGCAACTTCGAGAAGTGCTTGACTCATGATGCTACCTTTTTAGCTTGGCAATGAGGGCAAAGCCCCATAATTTCCACCGTATGCTGATGAACTTCAAAACCTGCATCGCGAGCACTTTTAGCAATTGCAGCATTGATAGGGAGCGCATCCAATTCGGCATAAGATCGACAGGAAGTACAAATAAGAAACTGCCCTTCGTGGGGGTGTTCCGGCTGGACACAACCCACATAGGCATTCAACGATGCAATTCGATGAACCAGGCCAAGTTCAAGCAAAAAATCGAGTGCTCGGTAAACGGTCGGCGGAGCAGCACGACCATCCAACTGAAGATTTTCCAAAACTTCATATGCTCCGATTGGTTTATGTTGCTGCCAGACCAGCTCAAACACCCGGCGGCGGATTGCGGTAAAACGTTGTCCCTGTTGCTGACACACGTGCTCTGCATTGACCATAGCTCTGCTGATACAGCTCTGATGGTCATGATCCCCAGAAATAAATTGTAGATTTTTATGGATGCTCATAAAAAACTTCTCTCACCAACTTGATTCTCCGATTGTTATATTATAACATTACGAAAATATCAACCTGTTCATTTATCGGAGAACCCATAATGAAAAAAGTATTTGTCGTCTGTTCGATCCTTTGTTGCTTCTTTGCTCCCGCCTGGGCGACAGAGTCTTCCGGCCCACAAGTTGTTGTCAGCATCAAACCGCTGCACTCTTTAGTTGCAGGAGTTATGCAAGGAGTCGGGAAACCATTTTTGCTGGTTAAGGGAGGGGGTTCACCCCATGGGTATGTGTTGCGCCCCTCAGAGGCACGGGCTCTGGAAAGAGCTCAGTTGGTTGTCTGGGTAGGACATAACCTGGAAAGCTTTCTGGAAAAACCGCTTGCAACGCTTGGCCATAAGGCCCGGCAGCTGGAACTTTCTGAGCAACTGACGGAATATATGCTGCTCAAACGACATGGCGGAACCTGGGAAAAACCGGCCCACATGCACTCCAGTAATGAGAAACATGCCGACCAAGATATGCAGCAGAAAAATATTGATTCACACCTTTGGCTCGATCCCGTTCTGGCCAAACAGATTGTCATATTAACCAGCGAAGCATTAGTTGAAATTGATCCTGCCCACCGTTCTGAGTATCAAGCCAATACGGCAGAGTTAAGCGAAAAACTTGATCGGCTGGATCAAAAGTTAAAAAAACAACTCGACCCGGTCAAAGATATCCCTTATATCGTGTTTCATTCTGCCTATCAGTATTTTGAATCGGCCTATGGATTAAATGCCGTCGGCTCAATCACGATTGATCCTGATAGAAAGCCGGGGGCAAAAAAGATTAAAGAAATTCGCCAGAAAATCAACCAACTGAATGCCCGCTGCGTATTCAGTGAGCCACAATTTGAGTCACGTCTCATTGCAACTGTGATAGAAGGAACCAAGGCAAAAACTGGAATCCTCGACCCCCTGGGAGCGGATCTTCCAGAAGGGCCGGAAGCCTACTTTCAACTGATGAACCGCTTGGCAGATAATCTTTATGCAGGATTGAAGTAATAAGAAGGATGATGGCGTCGCGAAAAGTCGATCTACAGCGTTGCAGCAGTTTTTCCAGATCTTGACCTACCCTATGTAGGCCGGCACCCCGGAAAAACTATTACGCCTTATATAACGAAATTTTTGCTTAGCCATCTTATTACTTTTTGCGAATGCATCAGAGGATGGATGTTAAAAAACCGCTTCTGTCGCAAGGAGCGGTTTTTTAGTTAACTGGAAGCACCGATCATCTCGAGCAGCAGGATAACCCCCTCATCAACATAGGGATCATCAGCAATTTTTTCATCTAAGGACAGTTCTTTTTTTTCGTCATCATTATCTGCTGCCATTAAACCATGTGGTGTCATTCTTTCCCGTTCATCACGCAGTTGATCCCGCTCCGCCAACAAGTCCTCTAATAACAGAGACTGTTGGGTTTCCTTGCGTCTCTTTTGGGCGCTATCAGCATCAGAAATCATTTCTTGAAAATCTTCATTCTGTTTTATCCGGGCTTTGCTGAGCTGTTGTAGTTCAGAAATATTTGCCGGCGAGGCTTCCCATGGTTTATATTCCGCCGAGGCGATATGGTCCCATGGTAAAGCATTATCCAGATATTTCTCTCCACTTTCCAGACCATCCAGGCGTGATGGTAATACGACATCAGGAGTAACTCCCTCTTCCTGGGTCGATTCGCCGCTGATGCGATAAAATTTCTGGATTGTAACTTTCACTGCACCAAGCGGCATATATTTTTCCATCCCGCGCAAGTTGACAAAACGGTCAAGATCAAGCAATGCCTGAACTGTCCCTTTGCCGTGGGTGTGCTCATCGCCGACGATCAAAGCTCGTCCGTAATCCTGAAGGGCACCAGCCAGAATTTCCGAAGCCGAGGCACTGAAGCGATTGACCAGCACAATCATCGGTCCGGAATATTCTACTGAACGATTATCATCGCTCATAACCCGGATTTTCCCGGAACCGTCGCGAATCTGAACCACTGGACCGGTCTCGAAAAAGAGTCCCGTTAAACTGACGGCATCTGCCAGAGAGCCGCCACCGTTATTGCGCAGATCGAGGATCAACCCGGCAATGTTTTCTTTGCCTTGTTTTTTCAGCTCGTCGCGTAAATCGTCGGTACAATTGCGGTCAGTTTTACCACTATAATCACGGTAAAAAGATGGGATTTTGATGTAACCGAAGGTCTGGCCACTTTTTTCATCGGTAACCGTTGTTCCCTTGACAAAGGTTTCTGCAATTTCCACCACATCGCGGATAATCGGAATCACTTGTCGCCGCCCATCCGTTTTCTTCACCGTCAAACGAACTTCAGTTCCTTTTTTACCGCGGATCAAAGCGACTGCATCACGAATCCGGGTGTCGGTAATGTCAACTGCATCAGCAGCTCCTTCCGCAACCTTGAGAATGATATCGTCCGCCTCTAACTGCCCCTGCCGTGACGCAGCACTGCCGGGAATAACCCGCACAACCTTGATATAACCATCATCTTCGCGCAAAGTCGCACCAATCCCCTCCAGAGAACCACTCATCTGAATATCGAAATCCTCTTTTGAGGTTGGTGGCAAATAGCTGGTATGGGGATCAAACGCACTGGAGATAACATTCAGGTAGCGATCATAATGATCCTGGGGTGTTTCTTCGCGCATCCGCTTAAGCCGGTTGCGGCTGGTCTTGCCAACCTTCTCCTTGGCTTGCAGTAATAATTCTGCTTCCACCTTGGCATCAACGGGCAACAATGCTCCATCGTCACTGACCCCAATGTCATCTTCACGCAGGCTGATATATCCACCCAAGGTTTGGATCTTGATAATTTTCCGCCAGCGCTCACGCAGTTCCGCCAAGTCAGCAAAATAGTCCAGCTTTTCTGGATCAGTTTCCACGCTTTCAATGACCGTTGGATCGATCTCATCCTTAAGCAGCTCTTCTACGATGCCCTGCACCTGAGCAATCCGCTGATCTAGAATATCCCGCCCGAGGAGTGGCAATTCCAGCCGTCCACGGCGAATAGCATCGTCAATCTCACTTCTAAATGTTTTTAACTTGGCAACATCTTCCTGCCAGAGGAAACGCTTCTGAAAATCAAGCTGTTTGAGATATAGATCGAATGCTGCATGGGACAGAGCGTCATCGGTAGGCTTCTGACTATAATGCTTTCCAGTGAGTTGTTGTTGCAGCATATGCCCGAGTAACCGGGCTCGGTTGGTATCAAATGGCTCAACTTCTTTGCTCCAGACACTGACTGGTAATAATGCGATCAGAAGAACTAAAATAATTCGATTTACATATTTTGCAGGATAAAACATAAAAGCAACCCCATATATTTGATAAACGCTCAGATTTAAGATTCTTAAGACAATGTAACCCTGACAGCCAATCAATCGCAAGTAACAATTCCAAAACAACCGCCCGTTGACAGAAAAGATCTCCGCAGAAAACAGCAAACATTTAATTTCCTGTTACAATATTAGCCATGCAACAAGTCAGCAGAGTTATCCCTCCAAACAACCGAGAGGAGCTTTTCCATGACAGAACAACGTAACTACCAGCGGATCAATTTTCGCACGGAAGCAGATATCAGCACCGAAGACAGTGTTTATCGCTGTGATCTGGTCGACCTGGCTCTCCAGGGCGCATTATTCAAATCTGAGCGCGAACTTCCCCTGCTGCTTGGCACTCATACAGCTTTGAGTATTTATCTTCCCGATTCTTCCGTCCGAATGGAGTTTACTGGCGAGCTGATTCATCAACGGGGGAAATTTTACGGCTTTATTTTTACCTCGGAAGACACGGAAAGCATGGGGCACCTGCGCCGATTGCTTGAATTGAACTTTGGTGATGCAAACCAAGCAGATGAGGAATTCAGTCACTGGTTAAAGCGTGGTTCAGTTGCCTAGAGATCATTCCCGCCTAGGCTTTCCCTTGGCAATCCCATTGTTCTCGACTATGATAACAAACCCGCAAAGAAAAACTGTGAATCCAAGTTAAAAATACTGGAGCGAAGTGATGGCTATTAAGCGATGTCAAAAATGTGAGGAACCGCTCAAAGGAGAATTCTGGTGCAGTCACTGTAAAACCGTTTTTAAATGCCCAATCCCTGGCTGTGGTGCGTCAATTAAACCAGGAGTAAGTGAATGCCATCGCTGCGGTCTGTTTTTTGAGGATTTTCTGAACGGCCGAAAAATGTATCGCCGTTGCCCAAAGTGTAAAAAAAAGCAGGGACTTTCCGAGCAACAATGCCGTTTTTGCAGCCATTGGTTTAACTGCCCAACCTGCGGGGAAAAAATTTCGACCAATACAGTCCTTACCTGCCCTCGTTGTGGAACATCACTACGCTAGGAGTCTGTCGGACTATGCGGGGCGAAGCAAAAATTCGGAGGTTTGAGAGCAGCTTTTGACTCGTTTGCAGGCTCATAGCCGTAGCTATGGGGCAAAAAGGAGTCAAAATATGGGCCAAACAGCCGGAGTTGCATAGTCCGACAGGCT
>JASJGU010000001.1:0-4184 GCA_033791385.1 Desulfuromusa sp. | reverse complement strand
GATCACAGACCTCATTACAATCGTTATGATGACCGTCGCAGCTACCGCTATGATCAAAAACCTAAGCATCAGGTGAAGAATCATCTCAGGCGGGAACTACGTGAAACTCGGCAAGAACTGCACCAGGTCAAACGGCAAACCAGGCACAACTATCAGCGTCCCTATTATGTCAATTCTGCCGTTTTGATCGGGTTACCGCATGTTGTATTCGGACTTGGCTGGTAATAAATTTCCAGTGCTTCTGGAATATATCGAAGTGCTGTTCAAAGGGAGCCAACCATTCAAGGATTGGCTCCTTTTTTTATATGTACATTCTGTTTCAAAAAAAAACGAATTGGCCCTTGAATAAGTGGACAATGAACAAAGGCTCATGCTACTTATGTAAAGTTTTAACCTTGATGTTGGCGTCATCCAAATTGCCAGCGTATTTTTAATACTTTTTTATTGGAGCCTGATGCCATGCAAGCCGACAGTTCTAACGTGATCAGCAGTAAGAAGTTCGTTTCAAAACAAGGAAGATCCTGGATGAAATACTTTTTAACAACTGCTCTTGTCCTTATTGCTTCAACGACACCCGTATTGGCTTCTGCTACAGCTGGTGCCGAATCACCCGACATGACGGGCACCTTTCTTGGTATTTTTGCGCTGGTTCTTTTTGTTGGCGCCTACACCCTGGTTATCTTTGAAGAACAGCTCCATTTGCGTAAAAGCAAGCCAGTCCTCCTTGCTGCCGGCATTATCTGGGTTCTGGTTGCTTTAGCTTATAACGGGATAGGAGATACCCATACCGCCCATATGGCAATCAAGGGCAACCTGCTTGAATATGCTGAACTGTTTCTGTTTCTGTTGGTGGCGATGACCTACATCAATGCCATGGATGAGCGAAATGTTTTCCAGGCACTGCGTTCCTGGTTGGTCAGCCGAGGCTATACCCTACGTACGGTATTCTGGGTCACCGGTGTTCTGGCGTTTTTCATCTCCCCTGTGGCAGACAATCTGACCACCGCTCTGTTGATGGGTGCCGTAGCGATGGCTGTTGCGGGAAACAACAAAAAGTTCCTGGTTGTCGCTTGCATCAATATTGTTGTCGCTGCCAATGCCGGTGGAGCCTTCTCCCCCTTCGGTGACATCACTACCTTGATGGTCTGGCAGAAGGGGCAGGTACAGTTCACAGAGTTTTTTGCCATTTTCATTCCATCTCTGGTTAACTGGCTTATCCCTGCAATCATTATGAGCCTGACAGTTGCTAAGGATCGGCCAGAAGCATCAGGTGACGCAATCAAAATGAAACTGGGTGCCAAGCGGGTCATGACTCTGTTTCTTTGTACTATTGTTACTGCGGTTTCTTTCCATAACTTCTTGCACTTGCCACCGGCAGCTGGAATGATGCTTGGCCTTGGTTATCTGGGATTCTTCGGTTACTGGCTGAAGAAAGCGGAACATCGCGTGGGAACCGGCGATCTGCCACTCGATCTGACGGGACACAACCCCGACGAGCATGTGTCTCCAACCGCTCATGGTCACGGTTCGGCTACTGGTTTTGACCTGTTCCGCAAGGTTGCACGCGCTGAGTGGGATACCCTGCTATTTTTTTACGGTGTTATCCTCTGTGTAGGTGGCTTGGGTCAATTCGGCTATCTGGCTATGGCGTCCGAGGCGATGTATGTCGGTCTTGGCCCTACCGGTGCTAATGTTCTGGTTGGTTTCCTCTCTGCCATTGTCGACAATATCCCCGTCATGTTCGCAGTTTTGACCATGGATCCACATATGTCACACGGTCAGTGGTTGCTGGTCACCTTGACTGCCGGAGTAGGTGGTAGCATGTTGTCCATCGGTTCCGCAGCGGGTGTTGCCCTGATGGGCTCTGCTCGCGGTATTTATACCTTTGGTGCCCACCTGAAATGGACTTGGGCAATTGTCCTTGGTTACGCAGCAAGTATTGCTACTCACTTGTTCATTAATGCTAGATATTTCCATTGATCAATAGCTGCCAGCAGTTCAAATATTAAGTATCTTTTAAAAAATGATGATTCAAACTAAAAAGCCTCCTGTTATTCAGGGGGTTTTTTAGTTTGAATTCCAATCTGTATGCTTATTATGATGAAACTGGCCACCGATCATGATCTCAAATTGACCACTTACGATTGCGTAAACCCGCCATTGATTATGGTCTGAAATCTTCTAGATCAGGCGTCAAAACTCCTTAGATATCTGCGAACGTATCTGGGCAGTACATTTGAAAGATGAAGTCATGGGATTTACCAGGGAATATGTTTTTCGTGACGTTAAAGCCCAGTCCTTAAAGTTACAGACATTCTGCGATAATATATTTTTCTGATAGAATGTAACGAGTGCAGAAAATCAAGATTGAACCCTTCAGAGTCTGGGTTGACCTTGGCAGGCTCGCTCTGCATCACACCTGAGAAGCTGACAAGGGAGGAATATATGAGAAGCATTCTGTTGGCAACTGATCTTGCTGGTGAAACTGATCGCGCATTTGAGAGGGCAATCAAGCTCGCGTTATCACTAACGGCCACGTTACACATTCTTCATGTTTGTCCGCCAGCGCCTCTTTCCAGCAAGGAAAATGTGACAAACCCCCCAAATCAAGGTGTGCAAGACAGACTGAATAGCTACTTAGCCAGCAACAAAGAACTGACAAATGTAGAACACACGGTTACCGTGAAAGAAAACCGGGAACCGTTTGCCGAAATCATCAAACTAGCAGATGAAGTCAAAGCTGAACTGATTGTCATGGGCATGCATGGTAAATCAAAACTTCGCGACAGGTTTGTCGGCACAACAATAGAAAAAGTTATCCGTAAGGGAAATCAGCCGGTTTTGATGGTCAAGGACAAGCCCCTTACAGAGTATAAAAATCTATTGCTCGGTACTGATTTTTCTGCTGAATCAAGTCAGGCACTTCGCCTTGCCCTTACGCTGGCCCCAAAAGGAACCCTGAACCTCGTCCACTTCTACGATATTCCAGACACTTCTATTGGGGACAAGATTTCTCAATATGCCGGTGATGTCATTGAAACTTCTGAAAAAGCTAAATTAGAAAAGTTTGTCAATGATCATAGCACCGACCTAAAAAAATTGCCTAGCGGACAACCAAACTTTCATTATCGGTTTGCTCAAGGAGAAGCCTATGCCGGCCTCCTTCGTGAGGCGGTGGGAGTTAAAGCTGAACTGATTGCAATCGGAGCCCACAGTCGGCCAAGCCTAATGCCTTACAAACTTGGTGGCACCGCACATGACATTCTGACCAACCCACCCTGTGACGTATTAGTAGCTAACAGCTTATGACTCTTCTTGTTGAAGATACTGTGCTCTGGACAGTAACTGGAAAACCCTGCTTACCAGAGGATGCTCGAAAAGGAATGAGGGCTGACGAATGCGGGCACAGTCAGCAAGCCGTTCCTTTTGCAGGCTTAAATCCTGAGCACTCGTACTCACGCGAGCGCAACCAACTTTTTGACCAACGATCATGATGTCCTCCTTTCTGCCCCCAATATCTTTTTTAGGATTCAGTTAGAGGTGACAACAATGCTGACACATGGAGCAACCTCAGCAATGAGTCCAGGTGATCGCCATGGGTATCTGGATCGGTCTGTTGCTAACATTTGGGGAACCATTTCGCCTTTAGAGGTGGTGGTTTTGCAGTAAATTTGGAGGGATTGAAAGCCAAAGGGAGGATTAAAACTTACAAAGCACAGCCTATTTGTACGACAAAAGGCGGTTGACCTGTTCAGTCCAACCGCCTTTTGTGTGCTTAATATTTAAAAAAATCAGATAGATTATTTGCTGTGACAGGTAGCACAAGCATCCATATCATCAACCTGATCATGACACGCACTACACACAGCATGACCACTCGCCATGTCAGTGATAGCAATTTTAGTTGGCTCACCTTCGTGGCAGCTTTCACAGTCTTGATCTAACATCTCAACGTGCATGTTGTGGTCAAACATAACCGTCCCTTTGGTGTCACCTTCGTACTTATAGACCCCCTCTTCAAGAACTTCTACCTTGGTGATCGGTGCTTTTATCCCATTCTGCTGTGCCAGAAATACGGGAATAAAAGCAAAAACGACGGCCAGAACAACAAACACTAGATTTTTCATCGATGAACTCCATTATCTGATCTATAATACTTCATAAGTAAAATCTGCATATGTCTT